>LUYR01000143.1 GCA_001603335.1 Rhodospirillales bacterium Alpha_05
CTCCGGTGACCGCGACCGCGGCATCGGCGCGGCTGTGCGCCAGCGCGCCTTCGGCCATCGCCCGTGCGGTTTCCTGGCTCACCGCGCCGTGCTCGGCGAGGATTTCGGGCGAAACCCCCAGCATCTCGATTTTCGCGTCGTTGGAATAGGTGACGAAGCCGCGCTCGAACGCCGCCGAACTTCCGGCGATGTCGGTGAGGGCGGCGGCGATCATCCCGCCGGTGCACGACTCGGCCGTCGCCACCAGGAGGCCGCGTTCGCCGGCGGAGCGTAGGACCGCGTGCGCGAGGTCGGAGGCGGAGAGGGGAGGCGAGGTCATTTTTCGCTCCTGTTTCAAATCAACCGGAAGATGGGCGGAAGATACGGGGACACCGCAGCCACCAGCCCCGCGGCAAGCACACCCGCGATCACGTCATCGAGCATGATCCCAAGCCCGCCGCCAAGTCGGCGATCGGCCCAGCCCACCGGTCCGGGCTTCCAGACATCGAACAGGCGGAAGGCGAGGAATGCGAGAATCCAACCGGAGAGATCGACTCCGGCAGGCAGAAGTGCGATCCATTGCCCCGCGAACTCGTCGATTACGATACTGCCGGGGTCTTTTCGGTTCATCGCCCGCTCGGCCGTGGCGGCTACCGGAATGCCGACAACCGTGGCGAGCGCGGCCGCGACCCCAAGCGCAGCCAGCCCTCCCGACGATACAATCGGAACCGCAACGAGTGCTGCGGCCAGCGATCCGACCGTGCCGGGAGCAACCGGCGAACGGCCAATGCCGAGGCATGTGGCCAGCGTCACAGACGCGTACTTCCAGAACGTGGTTACCATGCGCCCTCCAGGGAGACTCGGGCATACCCGAAATCCGCACAGAAACGCGTAATAGGCGAACAGCGCGAGTGCCCGGGAAGCCGCATCGGCGGAAATTGCGCCCACCCTATCACGGGTTAGCGCAGCTTGAACAGGCGGCGGCAAGGCGGTTGAAGACTTCGGCCTTGTCTTCGCAACGGGGGCAAGATAGTTTTTTCGCGGCCGATTTGACGGTAGAACGCGGTCAATCACGTCGTGGGAGGGCTCGAAGCCCCGCGGAGGAGCAACGGGACGCATAAGAAGCATGCGTGTCCCAAAGTGTTTACATGGGTTCCCTGGGAATGGGGGGAACCACCGGTACTCTGAGTGCCAGTCTGGGGGGGGAAGCCGTGTCGTTTGATCCATCGCACCCGAAAGATTCGCGCTTGATGGCGTTCCTGCGCCGTCGCTTTCCCGAGCGGATGATCTACATCCGGACTGGCGGGACCAGCCGCACGCTCAATCTCAGCACCAGCCGCCAGGTTTTGATCACCGCTCTGGTGGTCGGCTCCCTCGGTTGGACCGCGTATGCCTCCACCATGCAGATCGCCCACGAGGCGATCCTGTCGCTCAAGAGCGACCAGGTCGAGGCCGCCCGCGTCGCCCACGACGAAATCCTCGCCGAGGTCGTCAGCTACCGCGAAAAGATCGCGGCCCTCACCGGCGACCTCCAGAACAGCTACGCCCGCGCCAACGAACTCGCGATGCAGGGCATCGAGCTGCAGAAGGAAATGGTCACGCTGGAACGCCGGCTCGGCACGCCGAACCGCTCCGACGCAGCCAAGCAGAAGGATCAGGCGCAGTACGACGCGCTCGAGACGAAATACAACCAGACCGAAGCCGCGCGCCACCAGATCGAAGCCGAGCGGGCGCGGGTGCGCAGCCAGCTGGCCGAGATCGACGGACGCATGGTCCGCCTCGCCAAGAACGGCTCGGTGGAAAGCGACGTCGTCGATCTCCGCCAGGCGGTGTTGCAGCGCGATCTCGCGATCAACCAGCGGGACAGCCTGGTTTCCGAGAACAAGCGCCTGGGCGAACGCCTGACGCGGATCCAGGCGGCGCAGAAGCAGATGTTCGAGCAGGTCGCCTCGCTCGCCGACGGCGGCATCGCCCAGATCGAGAAAACCCTCAAGAAAACCGGCCTCAACATCGACGAACTGATCGGCAAGCAGGACGCCAACCGCGGCGGTCCGTTCGTTCCCGCCGACTTGCCCGATCTCGGCCGCGACGACCTCAACACCGCGATGCAGACCCTGAGCGTCCAGATCGACCGTTGGGACGGACTCGCGCGCCTGATGGACAACCTGCCCCTCGGCTACCCGGTGAAGTCGCCGCGCGTCACCAGCGGCTTCGGTTACCGGCGCGATCCGTTCACCGGATCGCTGGCGGAACATTCAGGCATCGATTTTCGTGGAGAAAAGGGCGACGTCGCCCTCGCGACCGCACCCGGAACCGTAGTATACGTAGGCGATCGCGGGAATTACGGGATCATGGTCGAGATCGACCATGGCATGGGATTGAGTACCCGCTACGGGCACCTCGAAGAAGCATTGGTCAAGGTCGGCGACGAGGTTCAGGCAGGAGCCGCGGTGGCGCTGATCGGAAATACCGGCCGCAGCACCGGCCGCCACTTGCATTACGAAGTGCGCTATAATGGGGAAGCCTACAACCCCAAGGAATTGATCAGGGTTAAGCGATATGTTCAAAAGAGCCAGTAAGCAGGCGAGTGGCGAGGTAATCATGGCCGAGAAAAAGGGCGTTCCGTCGATCATCAGCCGTGGCCTGACGATCACCGGCAATCTCGTCAGCGATGGCGAGCTGCAAATCGACGGGCGGGTGGAAGGCGACATCCACTGCGTGTCGCTGGTGGTCGGCCTTGGCGGCGAAGTGATCGGTGAGGTGCGCGCCAATGCGCTGCGCCTGCACGGCCAGATCACCGGCCAGGTCCGCGCCGACAGCGTGTTCCTCGCCGCGACCGCGCGCATGGTGGGCGACGTCCATCACCAGAGCCTCGCGATCGAACCCGGCGCCTATCTCCAGGGAATGTGCCGCCGCAGCGACGACGTGGCGCAGATCGCTGCCGTGCCGTCGGCCTCTGCGGAGCCCGAAATCGAACCCGAACCTGCGGCGACCGCCGCCAATGCCGATTCGCCCCGGCTGATCCCGGGCAAGCCGGTGCGCGGCCTGATGGGCGTCGCCTCCTAAGATTTTCGCGGAAACATCGAGATTTTGTGCGGCGGTCCGGGGTCCCGGTCCGCCGCTTTTTCATGGATTGTCGGCCACCCGGATCGGGTCGCCGCCGACCCGGTGGCGATAGATTTCGGCGTTTTCCAGCACCCGCTGAACGTAGTTGCGGGTTTCCTTGTACGGGATCGATTCGATCCAGGTAATCAGGTCGACGTCGCCGTTGCGCGGGTCGCCATAGAGGCGGAGCCATTGGTCGACGCGGCTCTCGCCCGCGTTGTAGGCGGCGAAGGCGAGCGCCGGATGACCGTCGTAGCGGTCGAGCAGGCGGCCGAGATAATGACTGCCGAGTCGGACGTTAGTGTTCGGGCGACGGGTGAGGAACTCCGGCGTATAGGGCTGGTTCATCATCCGCGCCTCGTGTTCGGCGGTCTTCGGCATCAGCTGCATCAGCCCTTTCGCCCCGGCCGAGCTCGTCGCTTCGATATCGAAGTTGCTTTCCTGGCGGATGATCCCGAGAACCATCGCCGGAGCGGGGGTGTCGGGAAGCTCGATCCATTTCGGCACCGGATAGGCGAGGGCGGTGTCGCGGACGTTGTTTTGCCGCAGCAGGCGCGACAGCCGCACGCCCTGGGAGATCGAAATCCCCGAGACCAGTTCGACCGCGGCGAGGCGCTGGTCGTCGGTGCGGGCGGAATAGTAAAGGGCGCGGGCAAAGCTCGGAATCAGTCGGTCGCCGCCGCTCTGGTCGAGCGCCTTGATCACCGTGGCGAGTTCCTGCTTCTGCGCCCAGGCCGTGGCCTCGCGCGGCACCTGCGGGACCGGCGGAATCGGCGAGGCGTTGGGCGCGTGGATGCGCCGCGCGGCGAGCTGGCCGTAGAACGTCGTCGGTTCCTCGGCGGCTTTCGCATACCATTCCGCCGCCTTCGCCGCGTCGCCCTTCTCGCTGGCCGTGCGTCCAAGCCAGTAGGCCCCGCGCGAACGGCTCACGGGAGTCGAGACGTTGTCGTAGAGCCGCCGGAAATGACCTTCGGCAAGGTTCGGATCCTTGAGGAACTGGAACGCGATCCAGCCCGCAAGCCACTCCGCCTCGGCAAGATCGCCGGCCGATTTCAAGTCGTTATGCGCGGCGAGGCCGTAGGCCTGGCTGATCCGTCCATCGGCCAGGGCATCGCGGGCGAGCACCGCCTGCTCGTCCCACCACAGCCCCGGGTTGGGCCGTTCGCCCTTGAAGCCGAGCAGGACGATCACCGCCTCGTCATCTTTGTTGCTGCGACGCAACCATCGCGCATGCTCATAAAGCAATGCAGGATCAGATCGCAATGCATTGGGAACGCGAAGCAGGGCATTCGACGCGCCGGAGTTCATTGTCGCCAGGGCGATGCGGGCCTCGGCGACGACGCGGGTGTCGGCGTCGACCCGTTCGATCTGTCGGTGCGCCTCGCCGAAGCGGCGCTCCCAGATCAAGCGGTTGAGGCGCGCCTTGTGGTCCTCGGTGCGGATCCACGCGCCCTTGGCGGCGAGGAACGCGCGCTCCTGGTCGGCGCTGAAGGTTTCGTCGCCCCACAGGTCGCGGTAGCGCTTCGCCGCCTCGGCGTCGCGGCCGTTGCGCTCGGCGGCTTCCGCGAGCCACATCTGGCCCTCGCGGGTGTACGCCTTGCCGGTCGCGAACCACTTCTGCCGGTCGTCGTCGCTGCCGGTGGTCCAGATGGTTTCCTCGGCGCGGCGGGCGAGGGTGTTGCGGTCGGGCCAGCTCGGATTGGCGTCGGCGAAGGCGCGGATTTCGGCAAACGTCGCGCCGCTCCCCGGTGCGCGCAGCATCATCCAGGTCAACACCTTGGAAAGCGGCGCTTTCGGCGCGGTCGCGATCACCCGCCGGACCTCGCGCCAGTCGCCCTTGTCTGCGGCGGCGAACCCCGGGAACAGCGGCTTCGCATCGGGTTTGCGCGGCGCAGGCTTGGGCGCGGAAGCCTTCGTCGACGGCGCACCCGGCTTGGCCGGCGGCTTCGGCGGCTTAGCCGCGGATGCCTTCGCGTCTTTCGGCTTGGCGTCGGTCGCGGCGAGGGCGGGCGCGCCAAAGCTCACCGCACAGCCCATCAGGAGGGCGGTGAGCGCACACAGATATTCGGAGAAGCCTCGGGTTCCGGCGGCGTTTTTCATTTGATTGCCAAGATCATGAGGAGGGCAATTGCCCGACGGAGCGCTTATCGTTATTCTGTCGCTTCCGTTCTTCACACCCGGTATAAACCCCGGATTCGACGCGTTCGCAAGACCGTTTTTGACCCATGGAGCTCCCGATGTTTAAAGGTTCGATGACTGCGCTGATTACGCCTTTCCGCGATGGCGCCGTCGACGAAAAAGCATTCGCGGCGTTCGTCGATTGGCAGCTCTCCGAGGGCACCCACGCGGTGATCCCCTGCGGCACCACGGGTGAATCTCCGACGCTGTCGCACGAGGAGCATCATCGCGTCACCGCGATCTGCATCGAAGTCGCCAAGGGCCGCGCCCCGGTGATCGCGGGTACCGGCTCCAACTCCACCGAGGAAGCCGTGAGCCTGTCGCGCCATGCGCAGAAGGCCGGAGCCGACGCGCTGCTCGTCGTCACGCCGTACTATAACAAGCCGAACCCGGAAGGTCAGTACCTGCACTTCAAGGCGATCGCGGAAGCCGTCGACCTGCCGATCTTCATCTACAACATTCCGGGTCGCAGCGTCATCGACATGTCGGTCGCGACCATGGCGCGCCTCGCCAAGCTGCCGAACATCGTCGGCGTCAAGGACGCGACCGCAGACCTCGCGCGGCCGCTCAAGGTCCGCACCGAAATCGGGCCGAAGTTCTGCCAGCTCTCGGGCGAAGACGCCACCGTCACCGCGTTCCTCGCGCAGGGCGGCGTCGGCTGCATCTCGGTTTCGGCCAACGTTGCGCCGCGCCTGTGCTCCGAGCTCCACACCGCGTGGCAGGAAGGCGACTTCGCCAAGGTTTGGGAACTCCGCGACCGCCTGATGCCTTTGCATGATGCGATGTTCTGCGAAACCAGCCCGGCTCCGGTCAAATACGCCGCGTCGCTTATCGGCCGCGCGCTCCCCGACTGCCGCCTGCCGATCGCGCCGCTCTCCGCCGAGGGTCGCGCCAAGGTCGAGGCGGCAATGCAGAAGGTTGGGCTGATCTGATCCGATCGGTCCCGAAACAAGGTATCCGATGAAACAGCCGCGCAAGGCGATCATCTCCACCGGCATGGTCAGCGAAAACCGCCGGGCACGCTACGATTACGCCGTCGAGACGACGCTCGAGGCGGGCTTGGTGCTGTCCGGCAGCGAGGTCAAAAGCCTCCGCCTGGGCCAGGCCAACCTCAACGACTCCTTCGCCGGCGCGATCAAGGGCGGCGGCGAGGCCGACATCGCCCTCTACAACGCCTACATCCCGGAATATGCCAAGGCGACGATCTTCCAGCACGAAGCCCGCCGCCCGCGCAAACTCCTGATGCACAAGCGCGAAGCCCGACGCTGGCTCGCTGCCGTGGCGCGCGAGGGCCGCACCATCGTGCCCCTCAAGCTCTACTTCAACGACAAAGGCATCGCCAAAGTCCTGCTCGGCCTCGCCACCGGCAAGAAACAGCACGACAAGCGCGACACCGAAAAGAAGCGCGACTGGGATCGGGAAAAGTCGCGGATCATGCGGGATAAGGGCTGAAGCCTACGCGGGCTCTGCCCGCACCCGCTGGGGCCTGGGGCCCCAGACCCCATTACTGGTTTTTGCGCGTAGCGCCATAAGACCATCACGCCGCGAGATGGTTGATTGCGCTGACGCGCGAAAAACTTGGGGGAGGTCGGAGGGTCCGCG
>LUYR01000144.1 GCA_001603335.1 Rhodospirillales bacterium Alpha_05
CGGCCGCTTCGGCGGCGGCGACCGCTTCGGCGACCATCTCGGCGGGCGGGCGTGGGTCGAGCGTCACCTTCGGCCCGGCAAAGTTCAGCAGGTCCAGCATCCGCCGGTCTTCGACGAGGTTGGCGCCGCGCGCGTGGTGCACCGTCACCCCCGGCACCGCGCGGATGCCTTCGAGCACCGTGACCGCCGAAGCCGGATCGCCCTGGAAACTCCATGGCCCGAGGATGTTCCATGCGTCGTCCGCCAGCGGCCCGACCACCGCGACCGATAGCCCCGGCGCGGCGAGCGGCAGCAGGTCGCCCGCGTTTTTGAGCAGTACGCAGGAGTCTGCCGCCAAATGCCGTGCCGCCGTACGGTATTCGGGTGCGAGCAGGTTGCGCGCGGCGCGCGCCCGGTCGCAGCGGCCGAACGGGTCTTCGAACAGGCCGAGCCTTGCCTTCGCCTCCAGCACCGCACGGCAGGCGGCGTCGATCTCCGCTTGCGAGACACGACCGGCGGCGAGGGCGGCGGGCAGGCGGGAGGCAAAGCCGTGGCCCATCATGTCCATTTGCACGCCCGCGCGCAGGGCGCGTTCGGAGAGGGTTTGCAGCGGGTCGTCCGCGTCGATGCCGCCGTGTTCGTCGCCGAGGCCGTGGGCGATCATTTCGGGGATGGCGTTGAAGTCCGAAACCCTGAGCACGCCGTCGAGGAGGCGGAGGCGATCGGCATCGGCGTGCGACGGCACGCCGTTGACTGCCGCGAAGGACATCATCGCCGAGCCCGCTCCGGCTTCAAGCGCGGCGCGGAACGGTGGCAGATAGACGTCGGCGAGGCGGGCGGGGCTAACGTCGGCGTTGTTATAGTCGCGCCCGCCCTCCGCCGCACCGTAGGCGATGAAGTGCTTGATGCAGGCCATCACCGATTCCGGGTGCGCGAGATCGGCGCCCTGGAGGCCGCGCACCATCGCCGCGGCGATCCGCGCGCCGAGGTAGGGATCCTCGCCCGCGCCTTCTGCGACGCGCCCCCAGCGCGGGTCGCGGCAGATGTCGAGCATCGGCGAGAACACCCAGTTGAGGCCGCACGCGGTCGCCTCCCGTGCCGCGATGCGCGCGGCGGTTTCCACGTGGCCGAGGTTCCAGGTGCAGGAGAGCGCCAGGGGGATCGGCAGCACCGTTTGGTGCCCATGAATCACGTCGTAGGCGAGCAGCAGCGGAATCCCGAGCCGCGATTGCTCGACCGCGATCGCCTGAATCTCCCGTGCCGCATCCGGCCCGCCGACGCCGAAGCTGCAATCCACTAGGCCGCCGAGCAGGCCGCCGATCTTTCCTGCGCGGATGTCGGCGGCGCGGTCCTCGGGCAGCGGCAGGGTGGCGGTGACGAGGTTGAGTTGGCCGAGTTTTTCTTCCAGCGTCATCCGCGCCAGCAGGTCGTCGATGAAGGTCATCGCGGGGCTCCTTGGGTCCAGACGCAAGTGGCGAGAGATCGTGCGGGCAGGGCGACGGTCGCGGAGGTTTCGCCGCCGCAGCCGAGGGCCAGGGCGCACGAAGCTTCGGCAGGATTGAGCACGAGGGCGACGATTCGCCCGCTCGGCACGGCGAAGGCGACGTGGGGCAGCGGCCCCTCGGAGGCGATCCGCACCGCACCGGGTGGAACGAAGCGGGCGGCGTGGGCGATCAGATAATAGGCGACGTTGCGGGTGACGGCGTCGCCGTCGAGGGTGAGCGCGCCGACGCAATGGGGCTCGCCGCCGGGGGTGTGGGGGCGGCAATCCGGGTCGGCGGCGAGGTTCCATTCGAGCACGATTTCCGCCCAGTTGCGCAGTGCCCCCACCAGCACCCGCTCGGCATGCCACATCAATGCACCGCCGAAGTCGTCGCTGCGGCCGACCCACTGTTCGGTAAACAACATCGCCGTACCGGGATGCCGCGCCTTCACTGCCGCCATCGCCTCGATCTCCCCCGCGTAGAGGTGAAACGCCGCGCCCGCGAGGAATGGCCGCGCGGCGGCGTCGCCCAACACCGCCAGCGGATATTCGGGGGCGTCGCAGTTGTGATCGTGGCAGTAAATCTCGGTGGCAAGCCCGGCGTCGCGCAGCTTCGGCCCCAGGTGCCGAGCAACGAACGCCGCCTGTTGTGCCGCGCTCATCACCATGCTTGGGTCGTTTTTGTGGTTTCCGGGTTCGTTTTGCACGGTGATCGCGCGGATGTTCACGCCGTGCGCCCGCATGCCGACGAGGTAGGCGACGAGATACTCGGCATAGGCGTCATGGCACGCGGTCTTGAGTTCTCCGCCGATGAAGCCGCCGTTGGTTTTCATCCACGGTGGTGCCGACCACGGCGAGGCGATCACCAGCAGGTCGGGCGCGATCGCGAGAATGTCCCGCAGGATCGGAAGCACCTCGCGGTCTCCGGCGAACAGGTCGAACGGCAGTTCGGGTGCGTCGCGGTAGGAATACGCCCGCTCGCCCAGATCGGAGGCACCGATGCTGAGGCGCAGGCAACTCACGCGCACCGGACCGCCGGGCGCGAACAGCTCTTCGAGCAGGGCGCGGCGCCTGGCGGCGGACATCCCCGAGAGCAGCAGCGCGCTGCCGCCGGTGAGCGAAAAGCCGAATCCTCGCACGCGTTGGAAGCTGCGGTCGGGATCGAGGGCGATAACCGCCTCGGGCGGACGCGAGGCGGCGTCCTGCCGGTGCAGCAGTACCCGGCGGTCCGCGGAGGTGATCCAGGTGGTGAGCGTGCCGGTTCCGGCGGGCGTTGCGGTGATGGCGATGATGCGGCCCCCGATGGGATCATAAGATCATGAAATTTTATGATATTTCCGAATTGGCGGGTGTCAATGGCGGTGAAGGCGTGTTTAGCGGAGCCGCGCCCTCCAAGGCGACGCGCAGCCCGTGTTGTTCGGCAATCGGTTACGGCGCCGCAAGACGGACGATGGCGAACGACCCTTCGTGCTGCTTTTCAAGCGTAAAGCCGGCCTTGGCCGGGGCGACCGCGAACGGCATGGTCATGCCCGGCCATTTTTTCCGAAGAAGATCGCGGAGCGCGGCCTCGTCCATGAATAACCCTCCACAATCGACTGCTTACGTAAACGGCTTAGAAGCCCATTGCCGACCGAGTTGCAAATGCGACAATGATCAGCGCCAGGAGCGCGAGGGCTAACCCGACCCGTATGGGGAGTGTTGGCGTGTTGGCCAAGCGTGGCGTGTTCGCCGCACCGTCCAGCGAACGAACGACATGGCCAAGGCGATACTCAGCGCTCGGCTCTTGATCGATTACGCTGCGATTTCGACGCCCTGCGCGAGCGGGTAAAAGCTGATGTCAGGACGGCAGGCCATGAACAAGCAGCGCCACCACGCCAGCCGCCACGGTGAATATCCCACAGGCAAGCGGGAGGCCGACAAAAGCGGGCGGAGGGACGTCCCGCTCCGTTCGTATCCTGCCGGTCAGCATCGGGGTGATCAGGTTTCGCTTCCGGAGCAGGAGATGCCAAAGCGTCGCCAAGACGTGAATGCCCGCGAGAGCCGCGAGGACATACGCCCCGGTCGCGTGAAGTTCGCCAATGCGGACGGCCAACGCGTTGCCGATCCGCCCAGCGAGCGGGCCGCTGTAGAAGATGCCGTCGTCGGCAAAAAGACCGGACACGGCGAGAACCAGCAGGGCGCCGAGCAAGGCGAGGACCATCATCGCGCCGACGGGATTATGGCCGAGGGACTTCGGTGGGTGGCCCGCGAGATAGTCGGCAATCCCGCGCGGGCCGACGACGAAATCGCGGAATCGCGCGGTCTGGCTGCCGATGGTCCCCCAAACCAGGCGGAACAGCACCAACGCCAAAACCGCCTCACCTGCCAAGGCGTGCAGCTCCATGGCGTAGGTGTCGGCGCTGACGAACAGGGCGATCACCGCTACCGGTAAGCACCAGTGAAATACCCGGGTCGGGATATCCCATACCCGGATCGTCCGTTGCGGCCTGGTCGTCATCATCGCCCCAAATAGCTGCGGTGGCACGCCAGGCAACTGGCTTGGAGGTTCTCGAGGGCGGCGCGCATCTGCACCAGATCGGGCGAGCCCGCTGCTGCACGATCCGCCAGATCGCGGGAACTCGCCGCGAATGCATCGGCCTTTTGCGCAAAGTCGGGGAAATTCTTCAAAATCGCTTCCATCGACGGGGAGACGAATGCGTCGCCGACCTCCCGGGGATACAGGGATGTCAGGCGCGCGGCGAACGCAGCCATGGCTTCGGCCGGTTCGGACACTGCGGAAACGTTACCGGCCTGCAGGGCGTCCTTGATCGTGGCGTCGGCGAGTTTGCTCGCCTTGTAGCCCGCGATACGCTCGGCCTTAGGGCTTGCGGCGAGAGATGTCGCCGGGAGAGACGAAGCGGCGACGAGGGTGAAAACGGAGAGGGTGCGCAGCATCGCGCGTGGGTCTTGAGTCATGTCGCCTCCTTGGGGGGTATCCGTAGCAATTGGTTTATTTACGAGAATCCGCCGATGCATCCGGCGGAAGTCCGCGCTCGTCTCGGGTCACGGCGTCGTCACAGTTCGAGGGACATGAACAGCGTCTCGAACACCACCTCCTTGCCGTAGACCACGACCGGACAGGGACGACGCTCCGTGACGGTGAAGCCCAGGCGCAGATACAGCGAAATCGCAGCCCGCTGCGTGGCGGTGACGTGCAGGTCGAGCCGCCGCCGCCCCAGATGCTTCGCCCGCGTCAACAACCGCTCGGCCAGCAGCCGCCCCAACCCCAGGCCATGGAATGCGGAATCGAGATGCAGCTTGCAAAGCTCCGCTGCGCCAGGGGCGGTCGCGCGCAGCGCGCCCATGCCGATCACCGGTCCGTCGGCATGCAGCCTGAGAACTTCTGCCGCTCCGCCAGACGTCGCGAACCCGCGCAGCAGCGCGAAGATCGGTCCATGAAAAGCGAGGTCCTGGATGAACCCTTCCGGATTGGCCCGCACCGAGCGCGCGAAGAGTGCTTCGATGCCGGTGCGATCGGTGCGGTCCGGTGGCGCAAACACAGCCGACACGTGGGGCATCGGCACGGCCCAGGGCGCGGGCTGGACTGTCGCTGACGGCGTCGGAGTCATTTCGACCGATACTCCGGAGAAATGCTCAGGAGGTAGGCGGTGAGATCGGCCCGGATCGTTTCGTCCCTGATGCGGAGAATCATGCGTCCGCCCTTGAACATCGCGGTCGGGTCGAGGAGATAGGCGAACGTGCGTTCAGGGGTCCAAACTTCGCCGGCTCGTGCAGCTGCCAGATACGGCGGGCCGTACCGAAACCCCTCATACGAGCCGACCACCCGCCCGAAAACGCCGTGAAGGTTCGGACCGAGGTACGAGCGCCCGCCCGGATCGACCGTGTGGCAGGATGCGCATTTACGCACGAACTGCTCGTGCCCGTTGGCGGAGTTGCCAAGTATCGGAGACGCTTCGGTCTCCGCCGCGAGGCTGGCGAATGGGACGCACAGGGCGAAGGCGGAGAGGATGCGCAGGCGCGCGATTTTCGAGAGTTTCATTGGAAAATCCACGTCTTAATGGCGTATCGCGGCGAAGGTTGCGCGGGCCATATGGTCCGCGCTCTCCGGAGCGAGAGGGAAAAACAGCGCCGGATCGATGACTTCCGCCTCGAGGCAGAGGAAGCCTTCGGAGCTTTCGAGGCCGTCGATGCGGGCGTAAAGGGGAGGGGCGTCGGTCGGAAGGGCACGCAACACGGCTTCCGCGCCCGTGCGCACGCGGACCGAGGGCGCGATCCGCTCCGGCGCACGCGGTGCGTAGCGGGTGTTGACTCGGAAGTCCCCGTCGGCCGGGCGTTTTCGGACCGCGTGCGCAAATGCGCCGCCGATGAACGTCAGGCTGATTTCTCCCGTTTCGACGATTTCCGGTGCGAACGCCTGCACGATCAGCGGACACTCCGGTGCCTCCCGCCGGGTGTGGCGGAGCGCCTCATCGAGGGTTTTCGGCGAGACCAAGCCGACACCACGACCGCTCCCGCCCCATACCGGCTTGAGCACCGCCAGGTCGGTTTCGAGCGACGCCAGGGCAGCGCGCAGGTCCTCCGCGTCCGCATCCGCGGGAAGAACCCCCAGTGGGGGGATCGGCACGCCCGCCTGGGCGAGATCCAGCAGGTAGCGCTTGTCGGCGTTCCAGCGGACCAGGGCGGGCGGGTTGAGCAGGCGGATGTCGGCGCAGGCGGCGAGCCACCGCAGAAATGCCGGAAGCTGCTGCGGATAATCCCAAGGCGAGCGCAGCACCGCCGCATCTGCCTGGAGGAGCGCCGCTCGGGTGGCGAGGGGCTCGCCGTTCCATGGCACGATCTCGACCACCGCGCCGAGGCGTTCCAGGGCGGCGCGGTAGAGCGCGTCGGAAGGCGAGAGGTCGGGATAGGCCGCGCAGGTGACGATCGCGATCCTCATGTCTTCACCCGTCGCTTCGGCATCGCCACGGCGCGGTCGCGGCGCTTGAGGGCATACATCGCCGCCAGGAGCGCCAGCAGGAACGCCGCCACCCGGAGGCCCATCGCCCGGCGCGCTTCCAACTCCGGTTCCGATGCCCACTGCAGGAATGCGGCGACATCGCGCGCGATCGCCGCGGCATCGTTCGGCGCGCCGTCGGCGAATTCGAACGCACCGTCGAAGATCTGCGGCGCCATCGCGATGGCATGGCCGGGAAAGGCGGTGTTGTAATAGGTCCCGGGCGGTATTTCGGTGGCGGGCGGCGGCTCGCCGTAGCCGGTCAGGACGGCGACCACATAGTCCGCGCCGCCCACACTTGCCTTGGCGAGCAAGGATAGATCGGGCGGTTTTGCGCCGCTGTTGGCGGCCATCGCCGCGCGGTCGTTGGGGAACGGCGAAGGAAAGGCGTCGGAGGGCAGGCCGGGGCGTTCGAACATCTCGCCTTCGTCGTCGGGTCCGTCGGTTACGAAGCGCGCGGCGGCGAAGGCGGCGATCTCTTCATCCCCGTAGCCCAACGCCGCGAGTTCGCGGAAGCGGACGCGCTTCATCCCGTGACAAGCGGCGCAGGATTGGCTGTAGACCTGATGGCCGCGTCGGAGTTGCGCGGCGTCGTAGCCGCCGAACGGCCCCCGCCAGCTCCAGTCGTGCTCCCGCAGCGTCTCGCCGCCGAACGGCGACGCCACCGCCAATACCGCCGCCAGTGCGGTGAGAGCCTTGAGACCGGTGGCGGCGAGGCCGGGCAAGCGTCCCCGCGCGTCGGGTTCGCGGTGCGTCAGCAGCGGCAGCACCACGAGGAAATGGAGGAAGTAGTAAGCGGTGGCGAGGCGTGCCGCGACCATCCATACCCCTTCGGCGGGTTTGGCGCCGATGTAGCCCAACAGGATGCAATCGAGTGCAAACAGCCAGAACGCCACCGCGAACCAAGGCCGAGGCCGTCCGCCGTGCTCCGGCGACCGGTCGAGGCGCGGTACGGCGAACAGCACCAGCAACGCCCCGACCATCGCCACCACTCCCATGAGCTTGTCGGGGATCGCGCGAAGGACTGCGTAGAGCGGCAGGAAATACCACTCCGGCATCAAATGCGGCGGTGTGACCGCAGGGTCGGCGGGCACGTAGTTGTCCGGATGGCCAAGGTGGTCGGGGAACCAGAAGACCAACACGCAAGCTGCCACCAGGAATATCCCGAGGGCGAACAGATCCTTGGTCAATCGCCGCCGTCCGAGATACGCCACGGTCACCCCGAAGATCGCAAACGGCAGCAGGAAATGCAGGACGAAGAAGCGGTTGAGGGTCGGTGTGCCGATGGCGTATCCCCCCCACAGGAACGCGACGATCCGCTCTCCCACCACCGGCACCGCCGAGAACGCGCTGGTGATCACGGTGGCGCCCCAAAGGCTCATCTGCCCCCAGGGCAGCACATAGCCCATGAACGCGGTTGCGGTCATCAACAGCAGCAGAATCACGCCGAGCCGCCACATCCGCTCGCGCGGCGGCCGGTAGGACCGCAGGTACAGGCAGCGGAAAACGTGGATGTAGGCCACGGCGAAGAACAGCGACGCGCCGTTCTTGTGGAGATAGCGCACCAGCCAGCCCGAGCCGACGTCGCGCATGATTCGTTCGACGGAGTCGAAGGCATGATCGACATGCGGAGTGTAGTGCATCGCCAGGATCACGCCGGTTGCGATCATCACCACCAGCAGGAACGCTGCCAGGGATCCGACGAGCTTGCCCCAGCGTTCGAGGGAGTTCGGCAGCGGATGGTCGACGACCCCGCGCCGGATCTGCGTGGACAGCGGCAACCGATCGGCGGCGGCGGCGACGAGCTTGCCCAGGCGCGTGGCCGGGGAGGAGAGGGGGGCGGTCATCCGATGCGAATCCGGGTGTCGTCGAGGAAAACGTAGGGCGGTACGGCGAGGTTGGCGGGCGCGGGCCCTTTTCGTACGCGGCCGGAGGTGTCGTAGTGCGCACCGTGGCACGGGCAGAACCAGCCGCCGTGATCGCCGCGCGGCTGCCCGCTCCGCTGGCCCAGCGGCACGCAGCCGAGGTGGGTGCAAACCCCCACCGCGACCAGCCATTCGGGCCGGAGCACCCGGTCGGCGTCGGTCTGCGGATCGCGCAACTTCGCGAGGTCGGTTTCGCGTGCCGCCGCGATCTCGGCGGGCGTGCGATGGCGGACGAACACCGCCTTGCCTCGCCACAACACGGTGATCGCTTGTCCTTCCAAAATCGGCGCGAGGTCGACCTCGATGCTGGCGAGGGCCAGGGTGTCGGCGGCGGGCGCGAGGGTGTCGGCGAGCGGCAGGAGCGATGCCAGCACACCTCCCGCCCCCGCGGCGTAAATCGCGCCGAAAAGGAAGTCGCGCCGGGTCGGCGGTTCAACGTGTTCGGACATGCGTTCCCCCAAGTAAGTCGTGGTCACGGGGCGGCGGTGGCCGCCCCGTGGGCGCGGGATCAGAAGTCGAGCCGGAGGCCGATCGCGCCACCGATCGCGCCCTCGTTGCCGTCGGCCTTTTTGCCGGTGTGGGATTCGGACTCGAGGTAGCCCAGGGCACCCCAGAGGTCCACGCCCGGCCCGAGGGTGTAGCGCGCGCCCACGCGGTAGAAGTCGGCCTCGTCGTGTGCGTGGGCGCTGATCGGATAGTCGGCGAGGTTGCCGCGGGTGGTGGAGTTGACGTAGGCGAGCGAGACCATGTACGGCCCCTCGGTGTACCCGACGCCTGCTTCCCAGGCGCGGCCATCCTTGCTCGCATAGAAGCTGTCGCTCGGCGCGACCATGCGGTTGAACCCGCCGCCAACCGAGAAGCCCTGATACGACAGCACCGCGCTGGTCTGGATGTTGTGGACGTCGCCCGGCGTCGCGGTGTCGCGGTTGCCGTTGATGTAGTCGTAGCCGACCGAGGCGTTGACGCCGACGCCGCCGATGGTGCCGCCGTAGGAGAGGGCGGCGGCCCACGCCTGATCCCACTTGGCGTCCTTGAGGATGGTTTCGGACACGGCGCTGGCGTCGTCGCCCGAACGGTTGTTCGACGGCGTGAACGAGACGCCGAGCTGGAAGCCTTGGATCTTCGGCGTGAGGTAGAGGAACTTGTTGGCGTAGTTGGTCGGTTTCTCGTTCGGGTCGAGGGCGGCGACGCCGTTGCCGGTCGGGAGGATCTGGTAGAAGTCGGAGCCGCCCAGGCCGGAATCGAGGTGCGAGGCTTCGGGTGCGTAGTTGTGGGTCAGCCACACCACGTCGCGATACTTGCCGAAGATCGCCTTGCCGTAAGCGCCGCTGACCCACGCGTACGAACGCTGAATGAACTGAGCATTGTAGTCGGAGCCCGCGCTGGCTTGGATCCGGGCGCCCACTTCGAGGCCGTTGTCCAGAACCGTTTTGCCCATGAAATAGATCTGGGAGTCGCCCTGGATGTCGAAGCTGTTCACCGGCGCGGCGTAGCCGTCACCCTGACTGGCTCCGGCGACCCAGTATTCCATGTAGCCGCCGAGCTTGAGCTGAATCGGTTCGGACGCCTGCGCGGTTCCCCCTATTGCCGCGGAGAGCGCCAGGGCGCTGGCTCCAAGTCGATAGTGCTTCATGTTTCGTCTCCCCCATGAGGTTGTGGAGCGGCTCGGCACCGGAAGGATGCCGGACCGCGACCTGGAATTTTTCTGATGGATTTGCTGCGACGGGATGCGAGGCCGCGCGGCGTCAGCGCGGATCTTCCTTCGCAAGTGCGCGGGCCTTGATCTCCTGGAGGCGTTTTTTCGCCTCGGGCGGCAACCCGGCGGGAACGGCGACGTTGGCGACCGGCTCGTCCCCCACGATCACCAGCATCACCATCCCCATCATGTAATGGGGGATGCACTTGACCCCGTAGATGCCGGGCACGGTGAAGCTCACCTCGATCTGCTGGTCGATCTTGCCTTTGAAGGGCTTGGCGCCGGAGGGAATCATCTCCGGCATGGTCGCGGCGTTATGCGAGGGAATCGTGGGAATGAACCGCACGGTATCTCCCGGCGCGAGGCGGAGAAAATCCGGCTCGTAGGGCATGCCGCCGGTTTCGTTGCGATTGAGCATTCTGACTTCATAGGTTTCCGCATGCGCGGCCGTGGTGGCCAGCACCGCGCCAAGAGCGAGAAGCGCGAGTTTCATCGGATGTCCATCCTTTCACAGAGGCTTGAAGCGGAGGATCGGCGTGCCGTCCTCGGGATCGGAGAGAATCGAGACGCCCACCGAAAACACGTCGGCGACCAACGCCGGGGTCAGCACCGCCTTCGGCGGCCCCAGCGCCCGCAGCTGCCCCTGGTGCAACACGGCGACACGGTCGCAGGCCATCACCTGGTTGAGGTCGTGCAGGGCAACGATCGTGGTCAGCCGAAGGCCCGCGATGAGGCCGAGGATCGAGAGCTGGTGCTGGATGTCGAGGTGATTGGCGGGCTCGTCGAGCAGCAGCACGCGTGGGCGTTGCGCCAACGCGCGGGCGATGTGGGCGCGCTGGCGTTCGCCGCCCGAAAGCGTCGTCCAATCGCGCGCCGCGAGCGGTTGCATGTCGACGGCGCGGAGCGCGTCGTCGACGATCGCATCGTCCGCCGCCGACCACGGCGACAGTGCGGAAAGCCAGGGCGTGCGGCCGATCTCCACCGCATCGCGCACGCTGATGCGGTCCTCGGTTTCGGCGTGCTGTTCGACCAGGGCGATCGCCTGCGCCGCCTCCCGCCGCGGCACCTTCCGCAGCATCCGGCCCGCCAGCCGAACCTCGCCCCGAACCGGCGTAAGGATGCCTGCCAGGAGGCGCAGCAGGGTGGATTTGCCGGAGCCGTTGGGGCCGACGAGACCGAGGGTTTCGCCCTCGCGCACGGCGATGTCGAGATCGCGCAGGATCATCCCGCCCCGGCGTGGGCCCCATCCGAGGCCGTGGGTGGAAACGATCATCGCACCCGCCTCCCACGGATCAGAATCAGCGCGAACGCGGGCGCGCCGACGAGCGCGGTGATGACGCCGATCGGCAACACCTGCCCCTTGATCAGGGTGCGCGACAGCACGTCAGCGGCAACCAGGAACACCGCGCCGATCAGCGCCGTCGCGGGCATCAGCCGGGCGTGGCGGACACCCACGAGAAACCGTGCGGCATGGGGAATGACGAGGCCGACGAAACCGATCGAACCGACGATCGACACCATCACCGCGGTGGCGAGGGCGGCGGTGAGAATCAGCGTGACCTGCACCCGTCGCACCGGCACGCCGAGGGCGGCGGCGGAGTCCACGCCGAAGGTGAAGGCGTCGAGCGCCCTGACGTGGGCGAGGCAGATCACCAGCATCAGGCACGTCACCGGCAACGCGATGCCCACGTCGGGCCAGCGCACGCCGCTCAGATTGCCCAGGAGCCAGAACATGATGCCGCGCGCCTGTTCGGAATTCGCCGAACGGGTGATGATGAACGAGGTGAGCGCGTTGAACAGCTGCGATCCGGCAATGCCGGCGAGGACGATTTGCCCCGCCGCCCGCGCGCCCGCGCTGCCGCCGGACACCCGCGCCAGGGCGATGACGAGACCGAACGCGGCGAGCGCCC
>LUYR01000145.1 GCA_001603335.1 Rhodospirillales bacterium Alpha_05
AAACCAGAATTTATGGGAGGTCCGGAGGGACCGAGTCCCTCCGGCGGGTGCGGGCGGAGCCCGCGTCCTTTACAGCGCCGCCGCGTAGATCCCGACGATGTCGCCGACGCCGAGGTCGCGCGGGTTGTTGTCGAGGAGGCGGCGGATCGCGTGGGCTTCGGCGGCCATGGTGGCGAGGTCGGGTTCGGCGACGCCGAAGTCGCGGAGGCGCATGGTGCAGGAGAGGGCGCTGCACCAGTCGTGCGTGCTCGCCAGCACCGCGAGCGGATCGGCGGCGGCGGGGAGGCCGAGGGCCTGGAGGATCGCGGCGGTGCGGTCGGGCACGGTGGGGGTGTTGAAGCCGAGGACGTGGGGGAAGATCGCCGCGTTGGCCGCGCCGTGGGGCACGTGGAAGCGGGTGCCGAGGGGGTAGGCGAGGGCGTGGCCGCCGGCGGTATTGACCGGGCCGAGGCAATAGCCGCCGTAGAGCGAGCCGAGGGCCATGCCCGCGCGGGCCTCGATGTCCTGGCCGTCGGCGATGGCGCGGGGGAGCCACTTGCCGACGAGGCGGATGCCTTCGAGGGCGTAGACGTCGATGGCGGGATGGGCTTTTTTGTTGGTGAAGGCTTCGACGCAGTGGGTGAGGGCGTCGACGCCGGTGGCGGCGGTGATCGCCGCGGGCATCGAGAGGGTGAGCGCCGGGTCGATCACCGCGAGGTCGGCGAGCATGTGGTCGCTCTGCACCGCGAGCTTGGCGAAGGTTACCGGATCGGTGACGAGGGCGCGGGTTCCGGCTTCCGATCCGGTTCCGGCGGTGGTCGGCACCTGGATCAGGCGCGCACGCTTTGCGCGCACGCGCTCCACGCCGACGACATCGGCGAGGGCCTGGCCGCTGCCGGGGAGGACGGCGGCGAGCTTGGCAAGATCCATGGCGCTGCCACCGCCGAATCCGACGACGACTTGCGCGTCGGCGTCAACGGCGACGCGGGTGACCGCGGCGAGGTCGCTGGTGTCCGGTTCCGCCTTGATGTCGGCGTAGACCGAGACGTCGCCCGCAATTTCGAGCAGCGGCACGCGCGCGGCGTTGAAGGCGTCGGCGATGACGAGGGTGCGGGTGAAGCCCGAGGCGCGGATCCAACGGCCGACTTCGGCGACGGTGCCGGGGCCGAAGGCGATGCGTCCGGGGCGGACGAGCACGATGGGCGTTGTCAGGTCGGGCATCCATCGGGCTCCGCGGCTGGGGGAAACGGGTGCGTTCTCGATCTCGGCATTGAGCCATGTGCCGCCCAAGTTGTCAATATGTTGTCATGTTGGGTGTTCCCGGTCGCCGGGTAGGGCCGCCGCAGCGAGTCGGGGCGCCCCGCCAGGGTGTTCGAGGCCGGGAAAACCGGCGGCGCGGCGGGGGCGAGTTGTGAGAAGGGTTTACAACTCGGGCCAAAATCGGGCCTGATATGACCAGTATGACAACTCGGGTGGACCGCATGGCCGAAGATTCCGCCTCCGCAACCGGCGACGCCGATGTCGCCTCGTCCGAGGCGCGTTCCGCCGCCGGGCGCGCGCCGCGCTCGCCGCTGGTGCGCAAGGTTTACCAGCGCCTGCTGACCCAGATCACCGCCGGCGACTATCGCCAGAACCAGCGCCTTCCGGGCGAGCACGAGCTCGCCGCGCAGTTCCTCGTCTCCCGCCCGGTGGTGCGCGAGGCGCTCAGCTACTTGCGCGAGGAAGGCCTGATCTACTCCCGCCAGGGCGCGGGCAGCTTCGTCTCCGCGCGCGGGCGCGAGAGCGGCGTGCTGAGCTACGCGCCGGTGGAAACCATCGCGGATATCCAGCGCTGCTACGACTTCCGCCTCACCATCGAGCCGGACTACGCCTATTACGCCGCGCTGCGCCGCAACGACGCGGCGCTCGAGTCGATCGCCGCCGCCCTCGACCTGCTGCGCGATGCGACCCAGGGGCACTACCACCGTGCCGACGCCGATTTCGCCTTCCACGTCGCGATCGCCGAGGCGTCGAACAACCACTATTACCTGTCCTCGATGCTCGCCCTCAAAGACCAGATCGGCGTGGTGATGAAGTTCCACGGCGCCGCGTTGATCGGGCCGCAGCACCAGCTCGCCGGCGTCCTCGGCGAGCATGAGGAAATCTACGCCGCGATCGTCGCGCGCGACGGCGAGCGCGCCCGGACCCTGATGCGCAAGCACCTCGAGGGCTCCCGCGACCGGGTGTTCGAGGGCAAGGGCCTCGATCTCTCCCTCTGAAGGCGGCTACCCGAGCGAGGGGGAATCCCAGCGGGCTTCCCGTCCCCAGGCCTGTGGCCGACGCCGAAAATTACAACATATTGACAAGTTGTCCGTCGCATGCGTCAATGAGCCTGCATTCGCCGCGGGCGACCCTAGCCCGCCCGGATGGATTGCCGCCAACGCCTGCTTGAGAGGGCGCATGACCCGGAACAGTGATTTTTGGTTGTCGTTCGTGGTGTTGGGACTCTGCGCCGTGGCGTCGTCCCTGACCCTCGGCGTTCCCACCGCCGGGACCGGCGGCACCGTCGGGCCGAGCTTTCTCCCCTGGCTGATGATCGGCGGGATGTCGCTGTTCGCGCTGCTGCTGCTTTGGCGCTCGCAGCGCCAGGCTCCCGCCGCGCAGGCGCCCTTCGGCGCGCGCCTGCTGGCGCAGCTCGGGGGTTTCCTGCTGCTGATGCTCGCCTATGCCTGGGCCTACGAGCCGATCGGCTATCTCGTGAGTTCGGTGGTGTTCTTCGTCGCCGCCCTGCTGCTGCTGGGCGAGCGTCGGCTTCTGCAACTTTTGCTGGTTTCGCCCGGCGTGGTGGGCGCAGTCTATCTGGTCTTTACCTACGTGTTGAAGGTCTACATGCCGTAATCAAAAGCAATAACCCCGTTGGCGCGCCACCGGGACCGACAAGGAGGAATTCGATGAAACGTTTCGCTTCTGGTATCGCCGCGGTGTGCCTCGCCGCATTCGGAGCGGCGGTTTCCGCCCCCGCCCAGGCCGCCGACTATCCGGCGCGCCCGGTGCAGATCATCGTTCCCTACAATGCCGGTGGCGGCACCGATCTCGCCGCGCGGGTGCTCGCCCAGACCCTGGAAAAATACCTCGGCGGCACGGTGATCGTGCGCAACCAGCCGGGCGGTGGCGGCTCGATCGGCACCTCGGCGACGCTGCACGCCAAGCCCGACGGCTACACCCTCGGCACCGGCTCGCAGGGGCCGCTGGTGATGCTGCCGCAATACGGCGGCATCGACTATTCGATCAACGACGTCGACTTCCTTGCGCTGATGGGCCGCAACCTGATGGTGCTCGCCGCGGGCAAGGACGCGCCGTTCAAGGACGCCAAGGAATTCGTCGCCTACGCCAAGGCGCATCCGGGTGAGGTTACGGTCGGCAACTCCGGCGCGGGCGGCGCCAACCATGTCGCCACCGAGGGGCTCGCCATGGCCTCCGACCTCAAGCTCAAGAGCATGCCGTTCGGCGGCTCGGTCGCCGCGATCACCGCCACCCTCGGCGGCCACATCCAAACCGTGGTCGCGCATCCGCCGGAAATCGCCAACCACGTCAAGGCCGGCAATCTCAACGTGATCATGGTGATGGAAGACAACCGCATCGCCGAATTCCCCGACGCGCCGACCGCCAAGGAGATGGGCGTCGACTTCACCTGGGCCGCCTGGAAGGGCATCATCGCGCCCAAGGGCATCCCCGCCGACGTCCGCAAGAAGCTCACCGACGCCCTCGAGAAGACCTTCCACGACCCGGACTTCCTCAAGAAGATGAAGGACATGGGCGAGGACATCGACTATCGCCCGAGCGACGCCTACAAGGCGTTGGCGATGAAGGACTCCGCGGTCGCCGAGAAGGTCATCCGTGCGATCGGCATGTACAACATGAACGCCAACAAGAAGTAACACCCGGTTGGCCGGGATCGGCGCAAGGCCTCGCGCCCGCCGATCCCGCTTCGTCGATCCGCCCGTGCCGGAGCCCTTTCCATGGACTACTTCCAGTACATCCTGCCGGTGTTCAGCCCCGAGGCGCTCCTGGTGATCGCCCTCGGCACCCTCGGCGGCATCATCATCGGCGCGTTGCCGGGCCTGACCGCCACCATGGGGGTCGCGCTGCTGGTGCCGATGACTTTCGGCATGGATCCGGTGATGGGTCTCAACATGCTGATCGGCATCTACGTCGGCGGCATCTACGGCGGCTGCATTTCCTCGATCCTGATCAAGACGCCGGGGACCCCGGCCTCGGCCGCCACCGTGCTCGACGGCTATCCGATGGCGATGAAGGGCAAGGCGGGCAAGGCCCTCGGCATGGCGACGATCGCCTCGGCGGCGGGCGGCCTGTTCAGCGCGGTAGTGCTCGCCACCCTCGCGCCCCAGCTCGCGGCGATGGCGTTGCGCTTCGGTCCGGCGGAGTACTTCGCCCTCGCGCTGTTCGGCCTCACCATCATCGCCAGCCTTTCGGGCGACCTGATCAAGGGGGCGATCGCGGGCATGCTCGGCGTGCTGCTTTCCTGCGTCGGGGCCGACCCGATCAGCGGCGCGGCGCGCTACACCTTCGGCTACACCGGCTTCGCCGCCGGGTTTTCGTTCACCCCGGCGCTGATCGGCCTGTTCGCGATTTCCGAAATCTTCGTCCAGCTCGAGAGCATCTTCGAGGATCGGGTCGCCAAGGTGAACGTCTCGGGCGTCTGGCCGACCTGGGCAGAACTCCGCGAATCCGCCGGAACCCTGCTGCGCGGCTCGGTGATCGGCACGGTGATCGGCATCGTGCCGGGCGTCGGCTCGGGCACCGCCTCGTGGATCAGCTACAACGAAGCCCGCCGCGC
Source organism: Rhodospirillales bacterium Alpha_05 (assembly GCA_001603335.1). Lineage (GTDB taxonomy): Bacteria > Pseudomonadota > Alphaproteobacteria > Rhodospirillales > Rhodospirillaceae > Oleispirillum. The sequence goes on from LUYR01000145.1 coordinate 4,817, forward strand.
CTCGAAGACGCCGGAGAAGTTCGGCACCGGCCACATGCCCGGCATCGCCGCCACCGAATCCGCCAACAACGCGGTGTGCGGCGGCGCGCTGGTGCCGCTGCTCGCCCTCGGCATCCCCGGCGACGTGGTCACCGCGGTGCTGATGGGCGGTCTGATGATCCACGGCCTCGCGCCCGGACCGCTGCTGTTCCAGGAGAATCCCGGCATCGTCGTCGGCCTGTTCACCGGCAACTTCGTCGCCAATCTCTTCATGTTCGTCTTCGGCATGGCGGGGATCACCTACTTCGCCAAGATCCTCCTGGTGCCGAAGAAGATCCTCACGATCTGCATCGCGCTGTTCTGCTTCATCGGCTCGTACGCGATCAACCTCAACGTCTTCGACCTCTACAC
>LUYR01000146.1 GCA_001603335.1 Rhodospirillales bacterium Alpha_05
GGGCGAGCTCGGGCTCGCCACCGAGGTCGGGCCGCGCGGCGCGAACCTCTCGGGCGGCCAGCGGCAGATGCTCGCCCTCGCGCGCGCGCTGGTCGGCGACCCGGCGGTGCTGCTGCTTGACGAGCCCACCACCGGCATGGACGCTCCGACGGAGCAACACCTCGCCACCCAGCTCGCGGCGCGCAAGGGTGCGGCGACGATTCTGGTCTCCACCCACAGCCGCGTCGTTCTCTCCCAGTGCGACCGCATCCTGGTGCTCGACCGGGGTAAGGTGGTGGCGTTCGGTCCGCGCGACCGGGTGCTCGTCGGCGGCTAGAAACGCCCTCGACGCCCGCCCCGGAATCGCGTACCCATCGGTTTCCAACTGGGAGAAACCGCATGTTCAAGACCAACAGCTACTTCGACGGCAAGGTCGCCTCGATCGCGTTTCAGGGCGAGGCGCTGCCCGCTACCGTCGGCGCGATGGCGCCCGGCGAATACGAATTCGGCACCGCCGCCAAGGAAACCATGACCGTGGTTTCCGGCGCGCTCACGGTGAAGCTGCCCGGCTCCGACGCCTGGGTCGAATACGCCCGCGGCGCGAGCTTCGAGGTTCCGGCCAACGCCAAGTTCCAGCTCCAGGTCGCTGTCGACACCGCCTATCTCTGCACCTACGGCTGACCGGGTTTGCGTCCCCGTGCCGCCGCGCTTATATCGCGGAGACGGGGACGCACCCCGCATCGCCCCACTTCCTCGACGAGACGGATTCCATACCCATGCGAACTCTTTTTGGCGTTCTCGCCATTGCCGCTCTGGTGAGCGGGTTCGGCGCAGCCGCCCAGGCGCAGACCCCGACCGCCGCCCAGTGCAATGCGGAATCCAAGGCGTGCGACGCGGCGTGCAACGCCGCCGACCCCAAGCACAGCTTCTCCTACGCCGGATGCTCGGCGAAGTGCGTGGCGAAGAAGGCCGCGTGCGACAGCGAGATCATCTACGACAAGAGCGCCGACTGGACGAAGAAGCAGTACAACGCGGCCAAGCCGTGGGTCGAGGACAAGATCGAGCGCGCCCCGGCCAATACCGAATACACGTATCCCAAGAACTGATCGCCGCGCCCGGGGCGCAACCGCAAGCCTCGCGGGCGAAGAGGGTTTTCATCGTTCGGGATTGCGGGTATATGGGATGGTCCGATTTGCGGCGGCGCGGCTGGACTTTCGCGCCTTTTGCGGTCGGTGGATCATCCCGAGGGAGAATTGAGGCCAATGGCCGAGACCACCAACTGGACCCCCGAATCCTGGCGCGCCCGCCCGCTCGTGCAGATGCCGGATTACCCCGACGCGGACGCTCTCGCGCGCGTCGAAACCAAGCTCCGCAACTACCCGCCGCTGGTGTTTGCCGGCGAGGCGCGTAGCCTCAAGCGGTCGCTCGCCGAAGTGGCGGAGGGCCATGCCTTCCTGCTCCAGGGCGGCGACTGCGCCGAGAGCTTTGCCGACTTTCATCCCAACACCATCCGCGACACCTTCCGGATCCTGTTGCAGATGGCGGTGGTCCTGACCTTCGGCGGCGCGATCCCGGTGGTCAAGGTCGGCCGCATGGCGGGCCAGTTCGCCAAGCCGCGCTCGGCCAACACCGAAATCATCGAAGGCACCGAGTATCCGTCCTACCGCGGCGACATGATCAACGGCCCGGAAGTGACGATGGACGCGCGGGTGCCCGACCCGGACCGCCTGGTGCAGGCGTACAACCAGTCGGCCTCGACGCTCAACCTGCTGCGCGCCTTCGCCCAGGGCGGCTACGCCAACCTGCGCGCCGTGCACCAGTGGAACCTCGACTTCCTCGCCGACACGCCGCAGGCGCATCGCTACAACGATCTCGCCAACCGCATCGACGAGGCGATGAGCTTCATGGCCGCGTGCGGCGTGACGCCCGATCTCGTCACCCAAATGCGCGAGACCTCGTTCTTCACCTCGCACGAGGCGCTGCACCTGACCTACGAGCAGGCGCTCACCCGCGTCGATTCCACCACCGGCGACTGGTACGACTGCTCGGCGCACATGCTCTGGATCGGCGACCGCACCCGCCAGATCGACGGCGCGCACGTCGAGTTCCTGCGTGGCGTCGGCAACCCTCTCGGCGTCAAGGCCGGTCCGTCGATGCCGGTGGATGACCTGCTGCGTCTCTGCGACATCCTCAATCCGGAAAACGAGCCGGGCCGCCTCACCGTGATCGCCCGCATGGGCGCGGAACAGGTGACCGAGAAGCTGCCGCCGCTTGTGCGCGCGCTCAAAGCCGAAGGCCGCAAGGTGGTGTGGTCCTGCGACCCGATGCACGGCAACACCGAGAAGGTGTCGAGCGGCCTCAAGACCCGCGACTTCGACCGCATCCTCGCCGAGGTGCGCGGCTTCTTCGCGGTGCACGCGGCGGAAGGCACCCACGCGGGCGGCGTCCACTTCGAGCTCACCGGTAAGAACGTCACCGAGTGCATCGGCGGTGCGAGCGCGGTGACCGAGGCAACCCTCGGCGACCGCTACGAAACCGCCTGCGACCCCCGCCTCAACGCCGACCAGTCGCTGGAGCTCGCGTTCCTTATCTCCGGGCACCTCAAGGCCGAACGCGACAAGAAGCGCAACGCCCAGCGTCCCAACGGGAAATAACCACGAACCCAAAGCCCGCGCCGGAAACCCCGGCGCGGCGCATAACAGGAGAGTGCCAATGGTGGCTGAATGTTCGGTCGCCGACGGGCGTTGCGCCGCCGAGGCGCATCCCACCGCCGCCGATGTCCCGGCTTACACCGACAAGTACTTCACCCGCACCCGCGAGATCGTCGAACGCTTCGGCGACGTTCCGGTCACCTACGCGGTGTTCATGCGCCGCCCGGTGCTCTACACCGCGCGCCTCGCGCTCAATTGGCTGAAGGGCGTGATGGCGGCCAAGGGCGCGGCGCTCAAGGTGGAGGAATGCTTCGCCGAGGGCGAGTGGGTCGGCGCGGGCGAGCCGATGCTCTATCTCACCGGGTCGTTCGTCGCGCTCACCGAGCTCGAAACGATCTTCCTCCAGAAGATCGGCGCGGCCTCGGTCGCCGCGTTCGCGGCCTACCAGATGGTTAGCGAACTGCCGAAGACCGCCTTCCTCGCCATGGATACGCGCCATTGCGCCGGTACCGAAATGGCCGAGCTGATGGCCTATGCGGCTTCGGTCGGCTCCAAGGCGGCGCAGGACGAGGTCGGCGCCACCGGCTTCGTCGGCAACTCCACCGACGCCACCGCCCACTTCTTCGGCCAGCCGCAGGGGCTCGGCACCATGCCCCATGCGTTGATCGGCTATGCCGGGTCGACGGTGCGCGCCGCCGAGATGTTCCACGAGACCTTCCCCGAAGTGCCGCTCTACGTGCTCGTCGACTACTTCGGCCACGAGATCGCCGACACCCTGGCGGTGTGCGCGCGCTTCCCCGATCTCGCGCACCAGGGCCTGCTCGGCATTCGCCTCGACACCCACGGTGGCCGCTTCATCGAAGGCCTGGATACGCAAAAGTCCTATGCCGTACTCGACAAGCACGCCCCCGACGCGCTGCGCGGCTACCGCTCGGAAGTCGAACTCCGCCATCTGATCGGCACCGGCGTTTCGGCGGCGGCGATCTGGCACACCCGCGAGGCGCTCAATACCCACGGCTTCGACAAGGTGAAGATCATCGCGTCGAGCGGCTTTTCGGGCAAGAAGTGCAGCGTGATGGCCGTGGCGCACGCGCCGATCGACATCATCGGCACCGGCTCGTTCCTGCCCGATCTCTGGAGCGAAACCTACGCGACCGCCGACATCGTCGCCTACGACGGCGTGCCGAAGGTGAAAGTCGGCCGAGAGTTCCTGCTGCGCCCGCAGGTCCAGGCCCAGGAATAGTCCTCCTCCTCGCCGACCGAACCAACGGCCGCTTTCGAGCGGCCGTTGGTCTTCAGGTGACCCGTGCCTCGAAGGCGGCGGCGTCGAGGGCCCGGAAGAACCGCGCGGCGGTGTCCACCGCCTCGAGGCCGTGGCGGTTGGCGAGGCCGTCGACGTCGTAGGAGGCCTGGGCGCGGCGCAGCGGCTTCGAGAGCGCCAGTAGCAGCGCGATGGCGTGGCGCTCGGTGAAGTTCCATTCCCGCTCGATCGGCGAGGTCGCGGGCGGCAGGTTGCTGTCGATCACCGCCATTAGCCAGGAGAGGCGGTGGGGAAAGTCCTCGAAATGGGCGATCACGCCCATCGATACGTCCACCAGCAGCAGGTGATTCTCCCTGTCGGCGAACACCTGGGGCCACTCGATCTGCCCGGTGGTGGGGGAGAGGTGGCTCGCCGCCAGCTCCTCGGCGCGACGGCGGAACTGCTCGGTGCGTTCCTGGCCGAGCATCGCCACCGTGGCGCTGATCACGCCGGGGATGACGCGGCGGCTGAGCATTGGGTGGTTGGTGGGCGCGGCGGTGCCCGGGGTGCCGCCGAAGCGCGGGAGCAGGGGGCGCAGCGGCTCCACCAGGATCCGATCGAACGGCGGCAGGGTGCGGCCCTCGGCCTCGTTGAGGAGGCGGCGGCACACCGAGAACCCCAGCGCGTGCAGCGGATGGGAACGGAGGAAGGCGCTGGCGATGGTGCGCAGGGCCTCCACGTCGACGTGCGACCCGGAGTTGGCGGCGCTCTGGGCATAGTACTGGATGAAGTCGGCGAGGAGGGCGTTGGGCGCCTTCAAGGGGCAATGAACACCGGATTGGGCGTTTGCCGCAGCGGTGTCCCGGTCGTTAGGATCCGTAGACATCCGCACACCTCCATTCGTATGAGCGTTGGTATGAGAAAGTATATCTCGGGTGCAACAAATTTCACACCTTTAATTCACGCGCCGCCCCCGCGTTGACAACCCATTGGCCCGGCAATAGGTTGCCAAAGTCCCTGAGCTTTTCGGGAAAACCCCATCAGAGGCCGACATGCGCGGAACCTTCACTGTCTGTCTTGCCCAGCTCAATCCCACCGTGGGGGCCATCTCGGCCAATGCCGCCAAGATCGCCGACGCCTACGAACAGGGCCGGACCGCGGGCGCGGACCTGGTGGTGACCACCGAGCTGGCGCTTTCCGGCTATCCGCCGGAAGACCTGGTGCGCCGTCCGGCGTTCCTCGCGCGGATCGATACGGCCCTCAATGACCTCGCCAAGCTCACCAAGGGCGGGCCGGCGCTGATCGTCGGCGCGCCGCGGGCGCGGGCGGGCGACGGCATCCGGGGATCGGCCAACGTCGCGGTGGTGCTGGAGCATGGCAGGATCGTCGCCGAGG
>LUYR01000147.1 GCA_001603335.1 Rhodospirillales bacterium Alpha_05
CGTCGATCTGCTGGCGGCGGTCACCGACCCGGTCGAGCTGCCGCCCGGCGGCCGCGCGCTGATCCCGACCGGCATCTGCATCGCCCTGCCGCCCGGCTACGAGGCTCAGGTGCGGCCGCGCTCGGGCCTCGCGCTCAAGCATGGCGTCACCGTCCTCAATTCGCCCGGCACCATCGATTCCGACTATCGCGGCGAAATCGGCGTGATCCTGATCAACCACGGCACCGAGCCCTTCGCCATCGCACGCGGCGAACGCATCGCGCAGATGGTCGTCGCCCCGGTCACCCGCATCGTCTGGCAGTCGGTCGGCGCGGCGCTGCCCGAAACCGGGCGTGGCGCGGGCGGCTTCGGCTCCACCGGTAAGAAGTAAGGGAGGCGCGCCCCGATGCTCTCTCCGTCGAAAAAGACCCTGTTCGCGATCGAGGCGGTGCTCGACATCGCCTACAACGCCGGCGGCGAACCGGTGCAAAGCAGCGAGATCACCGCCCGCCAGGGGATCCCGCGCCGCTATCTCGAACAAACCCTCCAGGCCCTGGTGCGCGCCAACATCCTCATCGGCGTGCGCGGCCCGCGCGGCGGCTACCGCCTCGCGCGCGAACGCCGCCGCATTAGCGTCGGCGACATCGTCCGCGTCGTCCAGGCCTCCGAATCCCCCTCGCCGGAGGACGACATGCCCCACTCCGACATCGGCGTGCTGGTGATCCAGCCGATGTGGGGCGATTTGCAAACCTCGCTGATGGCCGAGCTCGACGACCTCTCGATCGACACTCTCTGCCAGCGCGCCGCCGAAAAGGGCGTCCCCTGCCAGGCCCGCGACCGCCTCAGCTACGACATCTGATCCCCCGAGCGCCCTTAAAGGAGCCCGCCATGACCCAGTCCACCCCTGCCGCCGCGTTCCGTGGGCGCGTCTACGACAACGTGCTGGAAACCATCGGCGCGACGCCCCTCGTGCGCCTCAACCGCCTCGCCGCCGACGCCGCCGTGGGCGCCGAAATCCTCGCCAAGCTCGAGTTCTTCAATCCCCTCGCCTCGGTCAAGGACCGCATCGGCGCGGCGATGATCGAAGACGCGGAAAAGCGCGGCCTGATCGACGCCGAAACCATCCTCATCGAACCCACCTCCGGCAATACCGGCATCGCGCTCGCCTTCGCCTGCGCCGCCAAGGGTTACCAGCTGATCCTCACCATGCCCGAGAGCATGTCGATCGAACGCCGCAAGATGCTGATGCTGCTCGGCGCGAAACTCGACCTCACCCCCGCCGCCAAAGGCATGAAAGGCGCGATCGCCCGCGCCGAGGAACTCGCCGCCACCCTGCCGAAGGCGGTGATCCTCCAGCAGTTCGCCAACCCCGCCAACCCCGCCATCCACCGCACCACCACCGCCGAGGAAATCTGGGCGGACACCGCGGGCAAGGTCGACATCCTCGTCGGCGGCGTCGGCACCGGCGGCACCCTCACCGGCTGCGCCGACGTGCTCAAACAGCGCAACCCGAACCTCAAGGTCGTCGCCGTCGAACCCGAAGACAGCCCGGTCCTCTCCGGCGGCGCGCCCGGCCCGCACGGCATCCAGGGTATCGGCGCGGGCTTCGTCCCCGAAGTCCTCGACCAGTCCCTGATCGACGAAGTCATCCAGATCGCAACCGCCACCGCCCTCGCCACCGCGCGCCAAACCGCCCGGCTCGAAGGCGTACCCGTCGGCATCTCCTCGGGCGCGGCCCTCGCCGCCGCCGTCGAACTCGGCAAGCGGCCGGAAAACAAAGGCAAATCCATCATCGTGATCATCCCCTCGTTCGCCGAACGCTACCTCTCCACGGCGCTGTTCGACGGGCTGTAAGGAGATAAGGTCCGGGCTCTGCCCGCAACACTTCTGGGAAATCGTCCACCATGGCCCTGACCCGAGACCAGAACCTTCGCTATTCGCGGCAGGTATTGCTGCCCGAGGTGGGCGGCACGGGGCAGGAGAAGCTGCTGGCGGCGCGGGTGCTGGTGGTCGGCGCGGGCGGGCTGGGCTCGCCGGTATTGCTGTATCTGGCGGCGGCGGGCGTGGGGCGGATCACCATCGCCGACGACGACACCGTGGCGGTCTCGAACCTCCAGCGTCAGGTGCTGTACGACACCGGCGCGGTCGGACTGCCGAAGGCCAACTGCGCCGAGGCGCGGCTCGATTCCCTCAACCCCGAAGTCCGGGTGACGGCGCTCACGGCGCGCGTCACCGCCGAAAACGCCGACGAGCTGGTCGCGGACGCCGACATCGTCGTCGACTGCCTCGACAACTTCGGCAGCCGCTTCACCCTCTCCGACGCCTGCGTTCGCGCGGGCAAGCCGCTAGTCTCGGCGGCGATCCAGGGATTTTCGGGCCAGCTCGCGGTGTTCGACCCGGCGCACGGCGGCCCGTGCTACCGCTGCTTCAATCCCGCGCCTCCACCACGCGGCGGCGACGCCCGCGCCTGCGAGGAAACCGGCATCCTCGGCGCGGTCGCAGGGCTGGTCGGCACCGCCCAGGCGCTCGCGGTGCTGAAACTCATCCTCGGCCTCGGCGACGACGCCAAAGGCTACCTCACGATCTTCGACGGCCTCGCCGGAACCACCCGCCGCGTCCGCCTCGCGCCCGATCCGGTGTGTCCGGTGTGCGGAGCGAAAGCCTAACGCGGGCTCTGCCCGCACCCGCCAAGGGGCTTGGCCCCTTGGATCCCGTGAGTTTTGGTTTTTGCGCGGAGCGCCATAGAGCCTCGCGCGTCAGATTTTGGACTGCGCTTCGCGCGAAAAACAAAAGGGGGTTTGGGGCATCGCCCCAAGCCGGGCCCGGGGCGGCAGCCCCGCAGTATCTTGCAACGTAAAGGAGCCTCGACCATGGCCAAGACAGTCTTCATCACCGGCGCGACGGCCGGGTTCGGCGCGGCGTGCGCGCGGCAGTTTGCGGAGGTGGGGTGCTGGAATCTGGTGCTAACCGGGCGGCGTGCCGAGCGGCTGGAAGAGCTGAAGGCCGAGCTTTCGCCGAAGTGCGCGGTGCACACCGCCGTGCTCGACGTGCGCGACCGCGACGCGGTGGCGGCGGTGGTGGCGGCGCTGCCCGAGCCCTTCGCCCGCGTCCACACCCTGGTCAACAACGCCGGTCTCGCCCTCGGCCTCAACCCGGCGCAAACCTGCGACCTCGACGACTGGGACCAGATGATCGACACCAACATCAAGGGCGTCACCTACGTCACCCGCGCCCTGCTCCCGGCGATCATCAAGGAAGGCACCGGCACGATCATCAACCTCGCCTCGGTCGCGGCCCACTACCCCTATCCCGGCGGCAACGTCTACGGCGCGACCAAGGCCTTCGTCCGCCAGTTCTCCTATAACCTCCGCTGCGACCTCGTCGGCACCGGCGTGCGCGTCACCGCGATCGAACCCGGCCTGTGCGAAAGCGAGTTCTCCCTCGTCCGCTTCGGCGGCGATGCCGAACGCGCCGCCTCGGTCTACAAAGGCGCCCACCCCCTGACCTCCGACGACATCGCCGGAACCATCTTCTACGTCGCCAGCCTGCCGAAGCACGTCAACATCAACTGCCTCGAAGTCATGCCCGTGACCCAGTCGTGGAGCGCGCTGAACGTTCATCGGGATAAGGAATAAGGGGATCAGGCCAGGGCTCTGCCCTGGACCCGCGAGGGGACTCAGTCCCCTCGACCCCATAACTTTGTTTTTCGCGCGTAGCGCCATCAGACCTACACGCCGCGTGATGGCTTTATCGCGCTACGCGCAAAAACAAACGGGGTCCTAGGGGACCGAGTCCCCTAGCCTTCCCCCTTTTTCTTCCCGTTCCTACATCTCCAACACGTCCGAAAACGCCACGAACGTCTCGGTGCCGGGGGCCGCGAGATTGCGGCTGTCGATGGCGGCGATCGGGCGCAGCGTCAACGCGCTGACGGCGAAGCCGGCTTCCGCCTGGACGAGTTCGTTGGCGGTGACGCGGCGTTCGGCGATCAGGCCCGCGTCGAGGAGGCGGGCGCGGGCGGTGCCGGGGAGGGCACCGTCGGCGACGGGGGGCGTGACCCAGGCATCGCCGAAGCGGAAGACGAGGTTGGCGGCGGAGGTTTCGGCGACATGGCCATCGGTGTTGAGGAGGATAGCGTCGTCGGCGAGGGCGGCTTCGGCTTCCTGTCGGGCGAGGATGGAGTCGCCGTAGTTCATCGTCTTCAAGCGCGAAAGCGGCGAGTGCTGATTGCGGCGGGTGCCGCGCGCGACGATCAGGCGCGCCGGGCTGACCACCGGGGCCATCGGCGCGGCGGTGATCAGGACGGTGAGGGCCGGAGCTTC
>LUYR01000148.1 GCA_001603335.1 Rhodospirillales bacterium Alpha_05
GGCGCACCGGCGCGGCCGGAGGCGATGTCGACGAGGTCGGCGACCACCGCCGAGGCGGTCGGGCCTTCGCCCGCGCCACGGCCGCAGAACACCACCTGCCCCACCGCGTCGCCCTCGACGATCACCGCGTTGAACACCCCTTCCACCGCGCCGATGGCCGAGGCCTTCGGCACCATGCAGGGATGGACGCGCTGCTCGATGCCGCTTTCGGTGCGGCGCGCGATGCCGAGCAGCTTGATCCGGAAGCCGAGCTCGTCGGCATAGCCGATGTCGAGCGCGGTGATGTGGCGGATGCCCTCGACGTGGACGTTGGCGAAGTCGACCTGGGTGCCGAACGCGAGGCTGGTGAGCAGCGAGAGCTTGTGCGCCGCGTCGACGCCGTCGATGTCGAAGCTCGGGTCGGCCTCGGCGTAGCCGAGCGCCTGGGCGTCGGCGAGGACGTCGCCGAAGTCTCGGCCGCTCTCGCGCATCGTGGTGAGGATGTAGTTGCAGGTGCCGTTGAGGATTCCGACGACGCGGTCGATGCGGTTGGCCGCGAGGCCTTCCCGCAGGCCCTTGACGATCGGAATGCCGCCCGCCACCGCCGCCTCGAAGGCGAGCGGAACGCCGGCGGCCTCGGCGGCGGCGCTGAGTTCGGTGGCGTGGTGGGCGAGCAGCGCCTTGTTGGCGGTGACGACGCCGCGTCCCGCCCGGATCGCCGCCAGCACCGATGCCTTGGCCGGGCCGTTCGCGCCGCCGATCAACTCGACCACCACGTCGGCGTCGGCCTCGCGCGCCATCGCGACCGGATCGTCGAACCAGGCGAGGCCTTCGAGCGAGACGCCGCGATCCTTGTCGCGGTTGCGTGCGGAAACGGCGGTGACGACGATCGGACGACCGGCGCGCGCGGCGATCGCCTTGGCGTTGTCGCGGAGCACCTTGAGCACGCCCGCGCCGACGGTGCCGAGGCCAGCAACCGCGACCTTCAACGGCGGCGCAGACGCGCCGCCGGGTTTCTTGGGTTCACTCAAGGCTTCAGCTCCCCGTGGATTTGACCCGCTCGACGAGTTCGTCGGTGCGCGCCAGGAACGATTTGATGCTGCGCAGCGCCTGCCGCGTGCGGTGTTTGTTTTCGACCAGCGCGATACGCACGTGGGTGTCGCCGTATTCGCCGAAGCCGAGGCCCGGAGCCACCGCGACCGCGGCCTCCTTGAGCAGCAGCTTGGAGAACTCGACCGAGCCCATGTGGGCGAACGCGGGCGGGATCGGCGCCCAGGCGAACATCGTCGCGGGCGGGCTCGGCACGTCCCATCCGGCCTGTTCCAGGCCTTCGATCAGCACGTCGCGGCGCTCGCGGTAAAGGGTGCGGATGTCCTCGATGCAGTCCTGCGGGCCGTTGAGCGCGGCCGAGGCCGCCACCTGCACCGGGGTGAACGCGCCGTAGTCGAGGTAGGACTTGATCCGCGCCAGCGAGGCGACGAGGCGCGGGTTGCCCGCCGCGAAGCCGATGCGCCAGCCCGGCATCGAGTAGGTCTTCGAGAGCGACGAGAACTCGATGGCGATGTCCTTAGCGCCCGGAACCTGGAGGATCGAGGGCGGCGGATTGCCGTCGAAGTAGATTTCCGAATAGGCGACGTCGGAGAGGACGTAGACCTCGTGCTTGCGGCAGAACGCCACGACTTCGCGATAGAAATCGAGGGAGGCGACCCGCGCCGTCGGGTTCGACGGGTAGTTGAGGATCACCGCGATCGGCTTCGGAATGCTGTGGCGCACCGCGCGATCGAGGGCTTCGAGGAAGGCTTCGTCGGGGCTCGCCGGCACACTGCGGATCGACGCGCCGGCGATGATGAAGCCGAAGGCGTGGATCGGATACGACGGGTTCGGCACCAGGATCACGTCGCCCGGCTCGGTCATCGCCATCGCGAGGTTGGCGAGGCCTTCCTTCGAGCCGAGGGTCACCACGACTTCGCGTTCGGGGTCGAGGTCGACGTTGAAGCGGCGCTGGTAATAGCCGCAGAGCGCCTTGCGCAGGCCGGGAATGCCCTTCGACGCGGAATAGCGGTGGGCGCGCGGGTTGCGGGCCGATTCGCAGAGCTTGTCGACGATGTGCGCGGGCGTCGGCTGATCCGGGTTGCCCATGCCGAAATCGATGATGTCCTCACCGGCCGCGCGAGCTCGCGCCTTCATCGCGTTGACCTCGGCGAAGACATAGGGCGGCAAGCGTTTTATCCGGTAAAAATCCTGTTCCATTTCGGCTTCTGGCTTCGTGACTGGGGTTGAAAGGAGTGTTCTCACAGGTGGTTGCCCGGTTTTCCGGGTCTGGGCTGGAATTCTAAGCATGCCCGAGCGGACTTGGCCACTCGTTATTGCCGTTAAAAAAGGCCCGGCTGCGGGAGCCGGGCCTTTTCGCATCCGTGGCGGGGCGGTTCCCGATCACTGGTTGAGGAAGACCTCGGTTCGCCGGTTGTAGGCTTCGCCCTCGGGCATGACTTCGCGGTAGACCGGCTCGTTGTCGGAAACTGCGCCGACGAAGATCGACCGGGCCGGGACGCCCATCTTGAGCAATGCCTGGGCAACCGACTGGGCGCGGCGCACCGAGACGTCGAAGTTCGCGATCTTGTGGTCGAGGGCCGACATGTCGCCGGTGCGGCTCGACGCATGGCCGACGACGGTAACCGCGCCGCCCGACTTCTTGAACTGCGCGGCGACCGCCTTCAGCAGCGTCATGTCGCTGGCGGAGAGATGGCTGGAGCCATGGCCGAACGGCACGCTCGCGGCGAGGTAGGACACCGCGTAGGCCTCGGGACGGAAGGCGTCGAGACCCTGCATCGCATCCTCGGCCTGGGGCGCGGGCTTGGCGGTGGCCTTCGCCCCCTTGGCCGGAGCCGAGCCGGGTGCGGGCGGCGCTTC
>LUYR01000149.1 GCA_001603335.1 Rhodospirillales bacterium Alpha_05
GTGCTCTCCATGCTCGGCGGACGCGTGCCGCTCGACGCCTTTCACCAGATGGCCCGGGCCGCCGGCTTCCGCTCCGAGATCTACACCTACTCGTGGAAAGTCCAGGCCGACGCCGAGCCGATGACGCGCGGCCACGCCGAGCAACAACGCGCCGGCTACGGCCCGTTCCACTTCTACCCGATCAGGCGCCTGCAGGAAGTCTTCGCTGGCATCGACCTCGCCCACTCCGGCGAGCGTGCCCACGAGCTCGAAGCAGCACTCGCGCCCGACCGGCTCGACGCCACCGCCGCGCACACCGCCGTCCTTCGTGGAGAGAAAATCGGCCACACCGCCGTCGCCCTCCGCTCGCAACCGATCTGAGCCATGCATTCCCGAATGCGTATGCCCTGTACGTCGTCCGCCCCTCGTGGCCCGAGCGCCACCGAAGGCGGACGCACCTCGATCTTCACACCCCAGCCAGACCGCTGGCGGGCACCTCCCAACTAAAGCGCCTGCTGCCGGACTCCCGGAACATGGCGCCAGGCAAACAAAGAAAATCACACCCATGAAATCCATTATCCGACAGCTCACCTCCCGCACTCTCATCCTCGCCACCGCCCTCCTCGGCGCAGCGACCCTCTCCGCTCAGGAGCCCGCACAGGCGACACCTGATGCTCCGGCCTCAAAACCGGCGCCGCTCCCGCTCCACCAGATCGAAGGCAACGGCGGCATCTTCTCCACGCTCTCCGCGTACATCGTCAACCCGCCGCGCGACGGCGAGCCCATCGGGCGCCCCTCGGTCGGCTTCGCCTACGTCAACGTCGGCAGCGGCCGCCACCTCGAAGCGTTCACCCTCACCGAAGCTCCGTGGAAACGCCTCGAACTCGGCTACGGCTACGACACCTTCGACCTCGGCGACCTGCCCGACGCCATCGACAGCGCCACCGGCATCCGCATCCGCGACGGCTCGGTCAAGTTGCACAACGTCAACGCCCGCCTCCTCCTCGTCGAGGAGTCCGACTCGCTCCCGGCGATCACCGCCGGCGTCCACTTCAAATCGAACCAGGGCATCGACCGCATCAACACCGACCTCGGCGGCCTCCTGCGCACCAGCGGCATCGCGAAGCACAACGGCGTCGATTACACCCTCTACGCCTCGAAGCTCTTCAAGAGCCTGCCCACGCCGCTCCTGATCAACGCCGGCCTGCGCGCCACCAAAGCCGCGCACATCGGCCTACTCGGCTTCACTGACAGCTACCACGTCGTCGCCGAGGCCAACGCCGTGCTCTTCCTCCCAGGCAACTTCGCCCTCGCCGCCGAGTACCGCCAGAAGCCCAACGACTACACGCCCGTCGGCACCCTCGTGCAGCGCGAAGACGACTGGTGGACGATCGACGCCGCCTACGTCGTCAACAGCCACCTCACCCTCGCCGCCGGCTACGGTCACTTCGGCGCCGTCCTCAACCACAAGGCCAACGGCGTCTGGGGCCTCACCACCAAGTACGAATTTTAAACCATCCGCATCACTCAACACACGTTTAACGACACTCCCATGAGCACCACTCAACAGCATCTCGCCACCCTCGCCCTCCACGCTGGCCAGGTTCCCGATCCCACCACCGGCGCTCGCGCCGTCCCGCTGTACCAGACCGCCTCCTACGTCTTCAAAGACGCCGACCAGGCCGCGAATCGTTTCGCCCTGAAAGAATTCGGTCCGATCTACACGCGCCTGAACAACCCGACGACCGACGTCTTCGAGCAACGCATCGCCGCCATCGAGGGCGGCACCGGCGCACTCGCCGTCGCCTCCGGCCAGGCCGCCACCTCGTTCGCCCTCCTCGCCATCACGCAGGTCGGCGACGAGATCGTCGCGGCCAACAACCTCTACGGCGGCACCTACCAGCTCTTCCACTACACCTTCCCGAAGCTCGGCCGCACCGTGAAGTTCGTGGATTCGCGCAACCCGGAGGCCTTCCGCGCCGCCATCGGCCCGAAGACCCGCGCCATCTACGCCGAGACCATCGGCAACCCGAAGCTCGACGTGCCCGACTTCGACGCCATCGCCAAGATCGCCCACGCCGCCGGCATCCCGTTCGTCGTGGACAACACCGTCGGCGTCGGCCTCGTCCGCCCAATTGATCACGGCGTCGATATCGTCGTCGCCTCCGCCACCAAGTACATCGGCGGCCACGGCACGAGCATCGGCGGCGTCATCGTC
>LUYR01000150.1 GCA_001603335.1 Rhodospirillales bacterium Alpha_05
TTCTGCACTCACCACGGCATCGTTCCCATCCGTTATAAACACTTACGGCTCCGTGTTGCCGCCGGTTGCGCCAAGGGCGGGCCGGCCCCAGCGGACCGGCAGTGGAGAATCGCCATGGCGCGTGTGTCCGGAACCTTCAACAGTCCGCTTCTGCTCGGCTTCGACCACTTCGAGCGCATGCTCGACCGGATCTCGAAAACCTCCGCCGAGGGCTACCCGCCCTATAACATCGAACAGGTCGCCGCCGACGGACTGCGCATCACCCTCGCGGTCGCAGGCTTCTCCGAAGCCGAACTCTCGGTCACCCTCGAAGCCAACCAGCTCACCGTCGCCGGGCGCATCGCCGCCGACGAAACCGAGCGGATCTTCCTCCATCGCGGCATCGCCGCGCGCCAGTTCCAGCGGAGCTTCGTCCTCGCCGAGGGCATCGAAGTCACCGGCGCGTCCCTCGACCGCGGCCTCCTCCACATCGACCTGAGCCGCCCGCCGCCGGAAACCCAGGTGCGCGAAATCAAGATCGGCAAAGGCGCGCCCAAAGCCCCGGCGCCGATGACCATCGACGCGAAACGGGACGAGTAAGGGAAGGCCGGGGCGCCGCCCCGGACCCCGCGAGGGGCCTTGGGCCCCTCGGACCCCTTAAGTTTTTTGCGCTACGCGCAAAAACAAAAACTTACGGGTACACAGGGCCCAAGGCCCTGTGCGGGTGCGGGCAGAGCCCGCGTCCTTCCGCTTGGCGTTACGCCGCGCGGGAGCGTTCGGAATCGAGGAGGAGGGCGTAGAGGGCGTCGGCGTCGGTGGCGCCGCGGAGCTTTTCGCAGGTGCCCTTGTCGCGCAGCAGGCGAGAGACCCGCGCCAGCGCCTTGAGGTGATCCGCGCCCGCGCCTTCGGGGGCGATCAGCAGGCAGATCAGGTCGACCGGGTGGTCGTCGATCGAATCGAAATCGACGGCATGGTCGAGGCGCGCGAAGACGCCGTAGAGGCGGTCGATGCCGGTGAGCTTGGCATGGGGAATCGCAATGCCGTTCCCGACTCCGGTGGAGCCCAGGCGTTCGCGTTCCAGCAAGCCTTCGAGAATCGTGCCTTCCTTGAGGCCGGTGACGTCGGCGGCCTTTTGCGCCAGCAACTGCAGCGCCTGCTTCTTGCTATTGGCCTTAAGGGCGGCGATCACCGCGTTAGGTGCGATCAACTCTGCCAGGGTCATATTTTCCTCGATCCATCCACGCGATCCGGTTTACCCGGTTTGCGTTCGCCGCGCGCGTTATTTTTTTGACGGAGGAGCCACGCTCTACCAGAGCGCGGCTCCCGTGTCTTCGGGCCGACCTTATGGTCGCCCTCGTTTGCGCGACGTGTGGCGGTTCAGCCTTTGCCGTTGGTTGCCTCGGGATCTACCCAACCGATGTTCCCGTCCTGTCGACGGTACACCATGTTCAGACGGCCGTGGGAACTGTTCCGAAACAGAATGGCGTTTGTGTCGGAAAGGTCAAGCCGCATTACCGCACCCGAGACGGTGCAGTTGGGGACGTCGTGCGCCATCTCGGCGACGATCACCGGGGCGTTTTCCTCGGCGGGAAGTTCGCCGTCCACCGGTTCGGGCTGGATGATGAACTGCTGCGCGAGGATCGCGTCCTCGCTCTCGAGCTTGGGCTTGGCGTGGGCAGTGAGGCGACGCTTGTAGCGGCGCAGCTGCTTCGCGATTTTCTCGGCGGCACCGTCGAGCGCGGCGTAGGGGTCGTTGCCGCTCGCGGCGGACTGGAGGGTCAGGCCGCTGATCGGGTGCACCGAGATGTCGGCTTTCACCAGGTGGGCGTCTTTCGAGATGATGACGGCGGCGTCGATGGCGCGGTCGAAGTACTTCTCGACCAGCTGCCCGAGGATGGTATCGGCGTGCCCCCGAAATGAATCTCCGAGGTCGATCTGTTTGCCTTTGACGGTAATTTCCATGGCATGCGTCCTACCTGACTGTGGCGCTCCGTGATCCGTCAATCTGGACGGCGGGGCGCCCATTGAACGTCGTACATGTGTCTTCCCGGAGAGTGGCGACCCGTGTTCCCCTGTGACGGGGCGGCGGGAAGCTAAAGGTCTCTCCGATGTTCGTCAAGATGTCCGTCCGGCCTCGTCCGTTGTTGAACCCCTACTTCTGGATATGGGCACGAAGGCCCGGAAAGTCTCGGGATCTTTAAAAATTCCGAGGGTCGAAATCGGTTTACGGAAGCTTCAGGCGTTTTTCGCGTCGGCGTTGCGAGGAGGGGGCGATTTTCATCGCTTCCCGATACTTTGCCACGGTGCGCCGGGCGATGTCGATGCCGTCGGCCTGGAGGATTTCGGCGATGCGGTCGTCGGAGAGCACCGCGTCGACCGCCTCGGCGTCGATCAGCGCCTTGATCCGGTGGCGCACCGCTTCCGCCGAGTGGGCCGCGCCGCCTTCGTTGGAGGCGAGCGCCTGGGTGAAGAAGAACTTGAGCTCGTAGACGCCGCGCGGCGACGACAGGTATTTGTTCGTGGTGACGCGGCTGACGGTGCTTTCGTGCATTCCGATCGCCTCGGCGATATCGCGCAGGATCAAGGGCTTGAGTGCCGAGACGCCGTGGCTGAAGAAGCCCGACTGTTGGCGCACGATCTCGGAGGCGACCTTGAGGATGGTGGTGGCGCGCTGGTGCAGCGACTTCACCAGCCAGTTGGCCGACTGGAACTGCTCGTTGAGGAAGGTCTTGGTCTCGCGGTCGGCCTTGGCGCTGACCTCGGCGTAGTAGCGGTTGGCGACGAGGACGCGCGGCAGGGTATCGGTGTTGAGTTCGATCACCCAGCCGCCCGCCGCGTCGGGGCGCATCAGGATGTCGGGCTCGACCAGGTGTTCGCGCACCGGCTCGAAGCTCGCCGCCGGCTTGGGGTCGAGGGCGCGGATTTCCATGATCATTTCGGCGAGGTCTTCGTCGTCGACGCCGCAGACCTTCTTCAGCCGCGCGAGGTCGCGCTTGGCGAGGAGTTCGAGGTTGTCGAGCAACGCCTGGATCGCCGGGTCGAGGCGGTTGCGGTCGGCGAGCTGGAGCGCGAGGCACTCCTTGAGCGAGCGCGCGAACACGCCCACCGGGTCGAAGCCCTGCACCAGCTTCAGCATCCGCTCGATTTCGGCGATGTCGCAGCCGAGCGCGGCGGCGGCGGAGCTGAGCGGCTGGGAGATGTAGCCCGCGTCGTCGAGCATGTCGATGAGGTAGGCGCCGATCATCCGGTCGGCGGGCGTGGCGCAGGAGAGGCCGAGCTGGGTCATCAGGTGCTGGCGCAGGCTGATCGCCTCGCCGACGGTCTGCTCGAGGACGTTGCCCTCGCCGTCGTAGGAGCCGTTGCCGTAGCTGCCGAGGTTGTCGTTGGGGCCGAAGCTGCCGCCCGCGTCTCCGGCGTCGTCGCTGCGGTCGCTGTTGGTGAAGGTGTTGTCGACCTCGACGTCGAGCGGGCTTTCGTCGCCGCCGCTCGGGCTGTCGAGCATCGGCGCCTCGGCGGTGGAGGGAGCCTCCGCCTCGGCGGGCGTGGCGTCGGCGTCGGGGCGGTCTTCCTCGCGCTCGAGCAGCGGATTGCGTTCGAGTTCCTGGTCGACGAAGGTGGCGAGCTCGATGTTCGACATCTGCAACAGCTTGATCGCCTGTTGCAGCTGGGGGGTCATCACCAGCGACTGGGACTGCCGAAGCTCGAGCCTGGGGGAAATCGCCATCGCCGGTCAACCAACCTTCATAGGGTGAAGCGATCGCCCAGATAGACGCGGCGGACGCCTTCATGGGCGACGATCTCGGAGGGCGCGCCCTCCATCATCACCGTGCCGTCGTAAAGAATGTACGCGCGGTCGATGATGTCGAGGGTTTCGCGGACGTTGTGGTCGGTGATCAGCACGCCGATGCCGCGGTCCTTGAGGTGCGCGACGAGGGTGCGGATTTCCGCCACCGCGATCGGGTCGATGCCCGCCAGCGGCTCGTCGAGGAGGATGAAGCTCGGCCGCGACGCGAGCGCGCGGGCGATCTCGACGCGGCGGCGCTCGCCGCCCGAAAGCGACATCGCCGAGGCGCGGCGCAGGTGGGTCACCGAGAATTCGGAGAGCAAGGCTTCGAGCTGGGCCTCGCGCGCGTCGGCCTCGGGCTCGACGATCTCGAGCACCGCGTTGATGTTGTCCTCGACCGACAGGCCACGGAAGATCGACGCTTCCTGCGGCAGGTAGCCGATGCCGAGGCGGGCGCGGCGATACATCGGCAGCGGCGTGATCGTCATGCCGTCGAGCGCGATCGAGCCGGTATCCGGGGTGATCAGGCCGGTGATGCAATAGAAGCAGGTGGTCTTGCCCGCGCCGTTGGGGCCGAGCAGGCCGACCGCCTCGCCGCGCTTGACGTTGAGGGAGACGTCGCGCAGAACCGGGCGGCGCTTGAAGCTTTTGCCGAGGCCTTTGACCGTCAGGCCCGCGAGCGCCCCGGGTTGCGGCGTGGCGTCGGCGACCGAAATCGGCTGCGACTGCGGCGCGAGGCTGGTCATGTTCGTCCTTCCCGTCAAACGCATAGAACACTGTGCGCGCCCGTTTCCGCATGCGGAGGCTTCGGCGCTTGGCCCTCGATTATCCGGACCCTTCGGCGGGGCGCAACGGTTTTCTCGGTTTGGCCGGATTTTTGCTTAGATCGGGAGGGCTTAGGGCTTCGCGCCGGGGAGCGGCTCGGCCTTCTTCGGCACGAACACGCCGCGCACCTGACCGGGCTTTTCCGTCTTCGCGCCGGGCGCGCGGGCATAGAGCGTGCTCACCCCGGTGTTCATGTCGACCACCGCGTATTGCCCCTTGAGGCTGTCGGTGCCGCGGGTCAGGGTGACGTTGTCGAGGATCGTGGCGATCCCGGTCTTGAGGTTGTAGCGGCCGCGATCGCCGGTCACCACCTCGGTTTTCGTGGTGATCACGACATGGCCGAAGGCGTCGACGATTTCGAGGTTGCCGCCCTTGTTGGCGCTGCCCGTCTTGGCGGGCTTGGCGGCGGTCTTCTTGGTCGCGCCGTCGCCGAAGTAGGCGGTGAGGGTGTCGGCCTGGAGGCGGCGCTGGTCGCGCACCACCACCGCGTCGCCGCGCGCCACCGCCATCCGCTTGACGTTCCAGTATTCGAGGCTGCTCTTGGCGGTCACCGTGGTGTCGGGGGTGACGAGCTTGACCAGCGGTTTGCCGGTCAGGATCATCACCGACGAATCGATGTCGTAGACCGCGTTGTCGCCGGTCGCGGTTTCGGTCGGCGAGGCGATGCGGACGTGACCGTCGGCGTCGAGGCGCCAGAGTTCGCTCTTGCTGCCGGTGGTCTCGCGGTAGTGGGCGGTGAGGGTGTCGGCGTAGACGGTGGTGTCGCCGCGCGTCGCCGAGGCGTTGCCGCGCGCGACGAAACGCTTGCCGTCGCGCATCCATTCGATGCCGTTGTCCGCCAGGACTTCCACCGGGGTCTGGTCGCCGGGCTCGCCGAGGCCGAGGGACTGCGCCCGCACCGGCGCGGAGGGCGTCAGCGTCACCGCCGCGAGGACGACGGCGCACAGCCCCCAGGAGCGGAGACTATTTGCTTGGGGCATTGGAATTCACTCCCGGGCGAAGTATGAGGCGGGACTTTCCCTTGAACAGAATCCGGCGGCCCTTGTCGATCAGCAGGAAGCCGTCGGCGCTCTTGATCTCGCCCGCGGGGCCGTGGCCTTCGGCGGGGTCGTCGCCCTCGGCGCGGCCGTCCTTGAGCCAGAGGCGCGCCGTCGGCGACGAGAATTCGTAACCGTCGTCATGGAACACCGAGACGCCGCCCTTGAGCAACAGGGTTTCGCTGTCGCGGTCGAACACCCCTTCCGGCGCGCGCGCCAGAACCCACGCGCCGCTCGACAGCGCGAGGTCGGCGGAGGGCGAGTCGAGTGCGACCTTGCGGCCCCCGGCATCGGCCTCGAAGGCGGATTCGGCGGTGACGGTGTAGGGTTGGTTCTGCTTGTCGGTGCCGCGGAAGCGCGCGTTCAGCACCCGCAGGCGGTCGGGGTTGCGCGGGTCGAGGCCGGAGAGGCCGACCTGGAAGCGGTTGCGCTCCGCCTGGAGCTGCGGCCAGAGCAGGATCGCGCCGAGCAGCAACGCGGCGGCAGCGGGAAGCACCAGCTTCATCGCGCGGACGAAGCGGCTGTAGAACGAGCCCTGGCGGCTGCTGGCATCGCGCGCCGCGCCGATCGACAGGAAGTCGAGGTCCGGAGGAGACCCGTCGCGCTTAAGCAGGGGCGCGGCGACGGGCTTCAGGAAGGCCCGCCATTTTTTCATGAGACCCCGGCGCGCAGGCAGTCGTGCATGTGCACCAGGCCGACCGGCTTGCCCTCGGCGACGACGAACAGGCTGGTGATCTTGCGGTCGTTCATCACCCCCAGGGCCTCGGCGGCGAGGGTGTCGGGGCCGACGGTCTTGGGGTTCGCGGTCATCACCGCGTGGGTCGGCATGTCGAGCAGCTCGGGCGACATGTGGCGGCGCAAGTCGCCGTCGGTGATGATCCCCGCGAGGGCACCCGCGGCGTCGACGATGCCGACGCAGCCGAAGCTCTTCTGGGTCATCACGATCAGCGCGTCGCCCATCCGCACGTCGCTGCCGACGAGCGGCACTTCCGCCGCGCCGTGCATCAGCTCGCGCACCTTCAACAGGCGCTGGCCGAGCTTGCCGCCGGGGTGGAAGGTCTTGAAGTCGGTGGCGGAGAAGCCGCGGCGTTCGAGCAGCGCGACCGCGATCGCGTCGCCGATCGCCAAGGTCGCGGTGGTCGAGATCGTCGGCGCGAGGCCGAGCGGGCAGGCCTCGCCGACCAAGGGCAGCGGCAGCACCACGTCGGCGGCGGAGCCGAGTGCGCTGGTCTTGCGCTCGGTGATCGCGATCAGCGGAATTCCGAAGCGGCGGGAATAGGCGATGATGTCGGCGAGTTCGGCGGTCTCGCCCGACTTCGACAGCAGGATCAGCGCGTCCTGGCGGGTGATCATGCCGAGGTCGCCGTGGCTCGCCTCGCCGGGATGGACGAAGAACGACGGCGTGCCGGTGGAGGCCAGCGTCGCCGCGATCTTGCGGCCGATGTGGCCGCTCTTGCCCATGCCGGAAATGATCACGCGGCCGTGCTCGGAGGCCAGCACGCGGTTTTCGAGGAGGTCGAGGGCGCGCGAAAAGCCGTCGTCGAGGTCCGCGCTCATCTTCATCAGCGCCGCGGCTTCCGCCTCCAGCACATGGCGGGCGGCGGTGAGGTCGGAGGCGACCTGGGGCGATACCTTGGCGGCGGAAGCGGAGGAGCTCATGTCAGACGTCCAATTGGGCCCGTCAGTGGGCGAAGATGTCCTCGTCGGGCCAGCCCGCGAGGTCGAGGGCGGCGCGGGTGTTGAGGAATGCAATGGTGGCGAGCGCGAGTTCGGTCCGGCCTTCCCGCGCCAGCAACGCTTCGAGCTTCGCCTTCAACTCGTGGAGATAGAGCACGTCGTTGGCGGCATACTTCTGCTGCGCCGCCGACGGCGCGGGGGCGCCCCAGTCCGAGGTCTGCTGCTCCTTCGAAAGCTCGACGCCCAAAAGATCGCGGCACAGGTCCTTGAGGCCGTGGCGGTCGGTGTTGGTGCGGCAGAGCTTGGAGGCGATCTTGGTGCAGAACAGCGGGGCGCAGTCGACGCCGAGGTTCCGCTTGATCATGCCGACGTCGAAGCGCGCGTAGTGGAAGATCTTCACCACCGACGCGTCGGTGAACAGCGCCTTGAGGTTCGGTGCGTCGACTTCGGGCGCGATCTGCACCAGATGCGCGTCGCCGTCGCCGGCGGAAAGCTGAACCAGGCAGAGACGGTCGCGATGGAGATTGAGGCCCATGGTCTCGGTGTCGACCGCAACCGAGCCGGAGAACCGGACCGTCGCGGGGAGATCGCCATGGTGCAGGAAGATCGCCATTTGCAGCCCTTTTCGGGCCTCGGCCCGCGAGTTGGCGCCGCTATCGGGCGCAGTGGTTAACGACCGCGCACCGGATCGAAGAGCGAATTGCTGCGGACGTTTCCGCCACTGCGTGCGATGGTGCCCAGAAGAAGACTCGAACTTCCACGGTATTTCTACCACAGGTACCTGAAACCTGCGCGTCTACCAATTCCGCCATCTGGGCACTGATCCGCAAGGCCATTCGAGCGAGGGGAAAACCCGCGCCCGACCGGGAGCAGCCGGTCAGTGAGGCACGGTTTATGAAGTTTCCCAGGAGCAAAGTCAACACCCTTTTTTCGCGTGACGCCAGGTCAAACTCCGCTACCCCGAAAGTGAGGGATGGTGTACCACTTTCGGCGGGAAATGACTTTTGCGCGCGTCTGCCCATATGGACAGGATACGGGCGCGGGATGACCGGTGACGCCCGAAGGGCATGCAGGGAGGTTGTTGGAATGGCGCGGCAATTGGTAACGGTTTTCGGCGGCTCCGGCTTCATCGGGCGGCACTTGGTGCAGCGCCTGGCCGCAACCGGCGCGGTCATCCGCATCGCCATCCGCTATCGCGAAGACGCCCATTTCCTCAAGACCATGGGCGACGTCGGCCAGATCACCACCCTCGAAACCGATATCGCGGATCCGGCGGAAATCCGCCGCGCCGTCGAAGGCGCGGACTGGGTCGTCAACCTCGTCGGGATCTTCCACCCGAGCGGCCGCCACACCTTCGAGAACCTCCACGCCAAGGCTCCCGGCCAAATTGCCGCCGCCGCCAGGGAGGCGGGCGCGAGCCGCCTCGTCCACATTTCCGCGCTCGGCGCCGACGACGAGGGCGAATCCGCCTACGCCCGCACCAAGGCCGAAGGCGAGGCTGCGGTGCTGAAAGCCTTTCCCGAGGCGACGATCATCCGCCCGAGCGTGGTCTTCGGACCCGAGGACAACTTCTTCAACATGTTCGCGCGGATGGCGATCTGGGCGCCGTTCCTGCCGGTGATCGACAAGCACGCTTGGCGCATCGGCAACATGTTCGGCGACGGCGGCCCGAAGTTCCAGCCGGTCTACGTCGGCGACGTCTCCGACGCGATCGTCAACGCCCTCAAAAACCCCAACCACGGCGGCAAGATCTTCGAACTCGCCGGGCCGCACGTCTACACCATGCGCCAGATCATGGAGACGACGCTGCGCGAAATCCGCCGCGACCGCTGGCTGATGCCGATGACCTTCGGCATGGCCAAGCTCCAGGCGGCGCTGATGAGCATCATGCCGAAGCCGCTGCTCACCCGCGACCAGGTGCTGATGATGATGCGCGACAACGTCGCCTCGGGGAACTTCCCCGGCTTCGCCGAGCTCGGCATCGAACCCACCACCGCCGAAGCCATCCTCCCCACCTACCTCAACCGCTTCCGCCGCACCCACCGCCAGATCATCAGCCGCCCGGTCTGAGGTAGACGCGGGCTCTGCCCGCACCCGCCGGAGGGTCGCGGACCCTCCGGGCCTCCCCTTAGTTTTTCGCCGCGAAGCGGCTATCCCCCATCACGCCGCGTGATGGTTGGATGGCGCTGACGCGCGAAAAACTAAAGGGGTCTGGGGCCCAAGGCCCCAGCGGGTCCGGGCAGCGCCCGGCCTGTTTTTACCCCGCCGCCAGAGCGAGGCAGCGTTGGAACCCCGGGATCAGGCCGTAGGCCGCGGCGAGGAGGAACAGGCCGAGGCCGACGCGGTAGACCGCGAAGGCGGTGAAGCTGGCGGTTTTGAGCCAGCGCATCAGGAGCGCGATGGCGACGAGCGCGGTGACGAACGAGAGGCCGGCGGCGTAGATCGCCGCGGTGGTGATCAGCGGCTGGTCGAGGGCGACGATGTCGCGCACCGCGAGGGTTCCGGCGGCGAGAATGGTGGGGATCGAGAGCAGCATCGAGAAGCGGGCGGCTTCGCCGCGTTCGTAGCCGAGGAAGCGCGCGGCGGTCATGGTGATGCCCGAGCGCGAGGTTCCGGGGATCAGCGCGATCGCCTGGGCGATGCCGATGATCGCGGCGTCGGGAAGCTTCATGTGTTCGGTGCGGCGCACGGTGAGGCCGAGGCGGTCGCCGACGTAGAGGACGATGCCGAAGACCAGGGTGGTCCAGCCGATCACCGCGATGCTGCGCGCGGCGGTTTCCACCAGATCCTTGAAGGCGAGGCCGCAGATCACCACCGGGATGGTGGCGACCACGACGTGCAACGCGAGGTGGCCGCCCGGGGTGTTGCGCATCCGCAGCGCGGCGGCGAGGCCGGAGAGCATGGCCCAGATGTCGCGCCAGAAGTAGAGCATCACTGCGGCGAGGGTGCCGAGGTGCAGGGCGATGTCCATGTCGAGGCCCTGGTCCGGGAAGTCGCCGAGGCAGGGCACGAGAATGAGGTGGGCGGAGGAGCTGATCGGCAGGAACTCGGTGATTCCCTGGACCACCGCAAGGACGATCAGGTTCAGCCAGGTCATGATGAAGAATTCCTCTCCGGAGGGCATCTGGGGCAGGGCGGGGGCGTTGCGGCCCCTTACATATCACGAGGCCCCGGGCGGCCCAAACGGGAATTGGTAATCATTTGATTACCAATTCTCCGGGGCCCTCCCAAACAGAACCAGAAGCCGCGAAATTATCGCATCATATAGGACAGCATGGCTGACCTATATGCGGTTTTTGACTCGCGGGGCCCCGGGAAATCCTCTATATCCTTCGCAAGCAGAGCCGCACGCGGTGAGGGTCGCCCCGACGGGTCGGGGTGCGACGGCAGAGGAGAGGACGAAGGATGGCGCAGCAGAAGATGCTTCAGTTCACCAAGCTGGAGCGCCGGACCCCCGACAAGCGTGCCGCGGCCGAACGCCGCGAGGATTTCGACGAAATCTACGGCGCTTTCCCGCCGTCGCGCGCGGGCGAGCAGTCGTCGCGCTGCGAGCAGTGCGGCATTCCCTTCTGTAGCGTCCATTGCCCGCTGCACAATCACATCCCCGACTGGCTGATGCTGGCGGCGACGGATCGCCTCGAGGAAGCCTACGCGGTGGCCTCGGCGACCAACACCCTGCCCGAGATCTGCGGCCGGATCTGCCCGCAGGATCGCCTCTGCGAGGGCGCGTGCGTGCTCGAACAGTCGACCCACGGCGCGGTGACGATCGGCGCGATGGAAAAATACATCACCGACAAGGCGTTCGAGAACGGCTGGGTCAAGCCGTTCACGCCGCGCATCCAGCGCCCCGAATCGATCGGCATCATCGGCGCGGGCCCGGGCGGCCTTGCCGCCGCCGAGCAACTGCGGCGCCTCGGCTATCGCGTCGACGTCTACGACCGCTACGACCGCGCCGGCGGCCTGCTCACCTACGGCATCCCGGGCTTCAAGCTCGAGAAGGAAGTCGTCGCGCGGCGGGTCAAGGTGTTCGAAGATTCGGGCGTGGTCTTCCATTACAACGTCGACGTCGGCCGCGACGTGACGATGCGCGAGCTGCGCCGTCGCCACAACGCGATCATCATCGCCACCGGCGTCTACAAGGCGCGCGCCCTCGACATCCCCGGCGCGGAGCTGACCGGGGTGATCCCGGCGCTCGAATACCTCACCTGCTCCAACCGCCTCAACATCGGCGACACCGTCGCCGCGTTCGAAAGCGGCCGCTTGGACGCCAAGGGCAAGAAGGTGGTGGTGATCGGCGGCGGCGACACCGCGATGGACTGCCTGCGCACCGCGATCCGCCAGGGCGCGACCTCGGTGAAGTGCTTCTACCGCCGCGACCGCGCCAACATGCCGGGCTCGCAGCGCGAGGTCGACAACGCGATCGAGGAGGGTGCCGAGTTCGTCTGGCTCACCCAGCCGCTCGAAGTCACCGGCGAAGGCGACAAGGTGGCGGGCGTGCGCACGGTGAAGATGCACCTCGGCCTGCCCGACGCCTCGGGCCGCCAGAGCCCGGCCCCGGTGCCCGGCTCCGAGACGCTGGTCGCAGCCGACATGGTGATCGAGGCCCTCGGCTTCGAAGCCGAGGACCTGCCCGCGATGTTCAACGACCCGGACCTGCGGGTGCGGCGCTCCGGCACGTTGCGCGTCGACCCCGCGATGATGACCAGCCTCGACGGCGTGTTCGCCGCGGGCGACATCGTGCGCGGCGCGTCGCTGGTGGTGTGGGCGGTGCGCGATGGCCGCGACGTCGCCCAGCACGTCCACAATTACATTCGTCAGGGCGCCGCCGCGCCCTCCCTGGTCAATGCGGGTTGAGGAACGAACGATGACGAACACGATCGACGGCTGGACCAAGGCCTGGGACGACGGCAATGCCGAGAGCGGCGCGGACTTCGTCGCGAACTTCGAGAAGAACCGCGAGAAGATGCTCGCGGCGGGCGCTGTCGACCCGATGGACGCCACCGACGCCTGCGGCGTCGGCCTGATCGCAGCGCTCGACGGCCA
>LUYR01000151.1 GCA_001603335.1 Rhodospirillales bacterium Alpha_05
AGCGCAGCTCGCCGCGCCCGACCGCGCGGTGGTGGCGATCACCGGCGACGGCGGCTTCAACATGACCATCGGCGAGATCGAGACCGCGCGCCGCGCCGGTGCGCCGGTGACGTTGTTGATCGTCAACAACGCGGCGTCGGGCTACGTCAAGGCGCTCCAGCACGCGATGTTCGGGGCGTATCAGTCGTCGGACCTGATCGAGATGAACTATGCCAGGATTGCCGAGGATTTCGGCTGTCATGGCGTGCGCGTGACCGAGCCGGCAGAGCTCGGCGCGGCGATCCGGGCGGGCATCGCGGAACGCGGGCGGCCCTCGGTGATCGACGTGGCGGTGACCCGCGATCCGGCGAAAATGTTGCCGGGCGTCGACAACCGGACTCTCAAGGTGGAACAGGGCGACCGGCCGGTGTGACCGGACGGCGCGAAAAAAGGCGAACAGGAGGAGACCATGAATCCGAAACGGACAGCGTTGGGAACCCTGCTTGCGGCAGCGGTGAGCCTCGCGGCGGCGTCGGCCGACGCCCAAACCGTCCTCAGGACGCAGATGGGGCAGAACGCGGGCGATTTCGTCTTCCGCCACATCACCGAAGTCTGGATGCCCAAGCTCGAGGCGATGACCGGCGGCAAGGTCAAGTTCGAGCCCTATCCCGCCAACGCCATCGTCCCCTCCAACGAGGTGCTCGACGCGGTGGCGGAGGGGATCCTCCAGGCCGACTTGGTCTCGCCGATCTTCTATTCCGGCAAGGACCCGGCCTACGCGCTGATCGGCGACCTCACCGCAGGCTATGCCGACCCCGACCAGATGGCGGCGTGGTGCAGCATCGGCGGCGGCAAGGAACTCCTGCAGAAGGCCGACGACAAGTATTCGGAGGGCCGCGTCCACGTCATCGGCTGCGCCCCCTACACCCTCGAATCCCTGGTCGCCAAGGTGCAGATCAAGGGGCTCGCCGACTTGAAGGGTGTCAAGGTGCGTGCTCCCGCCGGTTTGTCGTCGGAGGTCTTCCGCCGCGCCGGGGCGACGCCGGTGTCGATCCCGTTCTCCGAAGTCTACACCGGGCTTGAAAAGGGCATCGTCGATGCCGCCGACGCCGCGGCCTACGCCAACAACGCCTCGCAGGGCTTCAACGACATCGCGCCGTACCCGCTCTATCCGGGCTTCCACTCGACCCCGGTGTTCGAGTTCGCGATCAACAAGAAGGTCTGGGACTCCCTCGACAAGGCGAGCCAGACCGCGCTCGAAGTGTGGTTCGAGGCGGCCTACAACGACCTCCGCCGCGTCGCCCACATCGAGGACGAAAACCTCGTGCGCCGCGATTCCAAGCCCGGCTCCAAGGTCCACGTGATCGACTGGCCGCAGAAGGACCGCGACGAATTCCGCAAGATCGCGGTGGGCGCGTGGAAGAGCTTCTCGGAGAAGTCGCCGCTCGCCGGCGAGGTCTACCAGTCCCACATGAAGTTCCTGACCGAACTCGGGCTTTTGCGCGAGTAAGGACACAACGGCGGGCGGCGCGAGATACGCCGCCCGTCCGACAGGGAGGGCGGCGATGCGCAAGCTGATCACCGGAATCGACAGCCTCAACCGCTTCGTCGGCCACGCCGCGATGCACATCTACCTGATCGTCGCGCTGCTCTCGGTCTACGAGGTGATCCAGCGTTACGTCTTCCACACCCCGACGATCTGGTCCTACGAGCTGGTGCTGGCGCTGTGCGGCTGCGCCTGGGCGCTCTCGGGGGGCTATGTGCTGACCGAGAAGCGCCACATTGCGATCACGTTGCTGTTCGACCTGATGCCGCCACGCCTGCAGCGCGCGTTCGACGCCTTGGCGCTGGTGGTCTCGACCTTCGCGGTCGGCTTCCTCGTGTTCATCGCCTACGGACTGGCGCTGAAATCCCTGCGCTGGGTCGACAAGACCGGCTCGGCGTTCAATTCGCCGCTGCCGACGCTGTTGAAGATCGTGCTGGTGGTCGGCGCGGTGCTCTACCTGCTGCAGATTCTCGCGGCGCTGGCGCGCCTGATTTGGCCCGACCGGGCGGAGGACCGCTGATGCCGATCGAATACGCCACCCTCGCGATCATCGCCGCGCTGTTCGTTTTGATGCTGGCGGGGATTCCGCTCGGCGTCGTCACCCTCACGGTGTCGATCGTCACCGCGCTCGCCTATTTCGGCCCGGCGGGGCTGGGGCTGGTGGGGCGGCAGATCGTCGGCGTCCTCGAAAACTATTCCTTCGTCGCGGTGCCGCTGTTCGTGCTGATGGCGAGCCTGATGGAGCGCGCCGGGGTCGGCCACGACCTGTTCGAGGCGATGTCGCTATTCTCCGGGCGGCTGCGCGGCGGCGTCGCGATCCAGACCATCGCGGTGGCGGTGCTGATGGCGGCGATGGCGGGGGTGATCGGCGGCGAGATCATGATGCTCGGCCTGATCGCGCTGCCGCAGATGCTCCGCCTCGGCTACGACCGCAAGCTCTCGATGGGGGCGATCTGCGCCGGTGGCTCGCTCGCCACCCTGATCCCGCCGTCGATCGTGATGGTGGTCTACGGCGTCACCGCCAACGTCTCGATCGGCGCGCTGTTCCTGGGCGGCGTGCTGCCCGGCCTGATGCTGGCGGGGTTCTACGTCGCCTACATCCTCGTGCGCATCCACTTCAACCCCGGCCTCGCGCCGCCGCCCGCCGCCGAGCGCCGCGAGATCACCCGCGAGCACAAGCT
>LUYR01000152.1 GCA_001603335.1 Rhodospirillales bacterium Alpha_05
GCCTGCCCGGCGATCGCGCGGCGGTGCGCGCCGCGACGACCGAAACCGCGCTCGGAATGCTGATCGAAATCCTGAAGCGCGGTTAGGCGCCGCAGCACTTCTTGTATTTTTTGCCAGAACCGCAGGGGCACGGCTCGTTGCGGCCGATCTTCTCGACGCGACGCGGCGGCTGGGTCGGGTTGACCTCGCCGTCGACGTAGAACCAGCGGCCGTCGATCTTGCGGAAGGTCGAGACTTCGCGATGCACCTGCTCCTGGCCCTGCGCGGCGAAGCGCGCGGAGAAGGTCACGGTGCCGGTTTCGTCATCCGGGCCGCCGTCGGTGGTCGCGTCGATGGTGAGCCCCTTCCACTTCACCTTGCGCGACATCTCCTCGGATCCCGCCTGGTCGAAATCCGCCTGGGCTTCCGGCGCGTGGGTGGCGGCGATATAGGCGATCTCGCCCATCGCATAGGCGGTGTAGCGCGAGCGCATCAACGCTTCGGCGGTCGGCGCGGCCTCGCCCTTCAGGTATGGGCCGCAGCACGACTCGAAGGGTTGGCCCGAGCCGCAGAGACATGCCGTCATCGTCGTTTTCCTTGTTTATGGAGATCCGTAGAGATGTTTCGCGCGCTTCTCGAACGAGCGCACCATCATCCGCGCGGCCTCGTTGAATACCGCGCCGATCATGGTTTGCAGCAGGACGGAGCGGAATGCAAAGCGGATTTCGAATCCGACGTCGGTTCCGCCCTGGGGGGCGGCGGCGAAGCGCCAGCGGGTGAAGAGTTCCTTGAACAGGCCGTCGAGGCTGACGACCTCGAGTTCCTCCGGGCGGTCGAGGGTGATCCGCGAGGTGTACCGCTCGCGGATCATCTTGAAGCCGATTTCCATCTCCGCGACCATCACCGTGTCCGACGGACGCTCGGTGACCCGGGTGGAGATGCACCAGGGCAGAAATTCCGGGTAGCGCGGCACGTCCGCGACCAGATCGAACATCTGCTCCGGCGTATAGGGAAGCCAGCGGGATTCGCTGTAGGACCTCATCCCGCCGCCCGCGCCTGCCCATGTTTTTCGAGGCGCGCGTCGCGCAGGGTCTCGAAGTCGCGGTCGGCGTGGTACGACGACCGGGTCATCGGCGACGACGCGACCACCAGGAAGCCCTTGGCGAGCGCGATGGTCTTGTAGTCCTCGAACTGCTCGGGGGTGATGAACTCGGCGACCGCGGCGTGCTTCAGCGTCGGCTGGAGATACTGACCGATGGTGAGGAAGTCGACGTCGGCGACCCGAAGGTCGTCCATCACCTGAAGGATCTCCGACTTGGTCTCGCCCAGGCCGACCATCAGGCCGGACTTGGTGAAGATCGTCGGGTCGATGCGCTTCGCCTCGCGGAGGATGGTGAGCGACTGGAAATACCGCGCACCCGGCCGGATCGACGGGTAGAGCCGCGGCACGGTCTCGAGGTTGTGGTTGAAGACGTCGGGCCGCGCGGCGACGACGAGTTCGAGCGCGCCCGGCTTGTCGCGGAAGTCCGGCGTCAGGACTTCGATGGTGGTGCCGGGAGAGGCCGCGCGCACCGCCTCGATCACCTTGACGAACTGCATCGCGCCGCCGTCGTCGAGGTCGTCGCGGTCGACCGAGGTGACGACGATATGCTTCGCCCCCATGTTGACCACGCTCTCGGCCACGTGCGCCGGTTCGGTCGGATCGACGAGGCCGGGACGCCCGGTCTTGACGTTGCAGAACGCGCAGGCGCGGGTGCAGGTGTCGCCCAGGATCATGAACGCGGCGTGGCGGCGCTGCCAGCACTCCCCGATGTTCGGGCAGGAGGCTTCCTCGCACACCGTGTGCATCTTCTTGGACCGCATCATGCTCTGAACTTCGCCGAAGACGGCGGAGGTCGGAGCCTTGACGCGGATCCACTTCGGCTTGCGCGGGCTCGGATTGTCCGGGCGGTTGCGCTTTTCCGGGTGTCGCAGGGCTGCGGCTGAGAGTTGCTTTGTATCTGTCATCGTCGCCTAGAAATGAATGGCCCGGCCGTAAGCGTCAAGCACGGACTCGTGCATCATCTCCGACATCGTCGGATGCGCGAACACCGTGTGCATCAGCTCCGCCTCGGTGGTTTCGAGGGTTTTGCCGACGACATAACCCTGGATCAGCTCGGTGACTTCCGCGCCGATCATGTGCGCGCCGAGGAGTTCGCCGGTCTTGGCGTCGAACACGGTCTTGATCAGGCCCTCGGTCTCACCCATCGCGATGGCCTTGCCGTTGCCGATGTAGGGGAAACGGCCGACCTTGACCTCGTAGCCCTTCTCCTTGGCCTTTTCCTCGGAAAGGCCGACGCTCGCCACCTGCGGCGTGCAGTAGGTGCAGCCGGGGATGTTCAGGGTGTTGAGCGGGTGGACGTCCTTCACGCCGGCGATCTTTTCGACGCAGATCACGCCTTCGTGGCTCGCCTTGTGCGCCAGCCACGGCGGCGCGACGACGTCGCCGATGGCGTAGATGCCGGGCTCGTGAGTGCGGAGGTACTCGTCGGTCTTGATCCGGCCGCGCTCGAGCTTGACCTTGGTGGTTTCGAGGCCGAGGTTTTCGAGGTTCGGCACCACGCCGACCGCCATGATCACCCGGTCGACGGTGATCTCCTCGGTCTTGCCGCCCTTTTCGAGGGTCACGGTGACCGAGTTGGCGTTTTTCTTGAGCGCCTTAACGTTGGTCGCGACCCGCACGTCCATGCCCTGGGCCTTGAACGACTTCAGCGCGATCGCGGAGATTTCGGCGTCTTCCACCGGAAGCACGCGGTCCATCACCTCGACAACCGTGGTCTTGACCCCGAAGGTATTGTAGAAGCTCGCGAACTCGATACCGATCGCGCCCGAACCGACGACCAGGAGCGACTTCGGCGTGATGTCCGGCGTCATCGCCTGGCGATAGGTCCAGATCAGCTTGCCGTCGGACTCGAGCCCCGGCAGATCGCGCGCGCGCGCACCGGTGGCGATGATGATGTTCTTGGCGGTGAGGTCGGCGACCGGAGCGCCGTCCTTCTCCACCTTCACCTTGCCGGGTCCGTTCAGGCGGCCGTGGCCGTCAACCACGGTCACCTTGTTCTTCTTCAGGAGGTGCTTCACGCCGCCCGCGAGTTGCGACGCGACGCCGCGCGAACGCTTGACGATCGCGGCCATGTCGAAGCCGGGTTCGCCCGCCGAAAGACCGTACTCCTTCGCGTGCTTGATCTCGCGATAGATGTCGGCCGAGCGCAGCAGCGCCTTGGTCGGAATGCAGCCCCAGTTGAGGCAGATGCCGCCGAGGTGGGCTTTTTCCACCACCGCGACCTTGAGGCCGAGCTGCGCACCCCGGATCGCGGCGACGTAGCCGCCCGGGCCGGCGCCGATCACGATCAGATCATAGTTGTTGTCCGCCATTTCGCGAGACACTCCCTATCCGAAACTTGGGTTGGAAAATCCGGCGATTACAGAAGGATCGAGACCGGATCTTCCAGCAGGCCCTTAACCACGCCGAGGAACTTGGCGCCCAGCGCGCCGTCGATGCAGCGATGGTCGCAGGTGAGCGTGACCGACATCGCGTTGACGATGGCGACCGCGCCGTCCTTGACCACCGCGCGCTGCTCGGCGGCGCCCACGGCGAGCAGAAGCGCCTGCGGCGGGTTGATGATGCCGGTGAACTCGCGCACCCCGAACATACCGAGGTTCGACACGCTGAAGGTGCCGCCCTGGTATTCCTCGGGCTTGAGCTTGTTGTCACGCGCCTTGGCCGCGAGGGCGCGCATCTCCTCGGAGACGATGCCGAGCGACTTGGTTTCAGCTCCGCGCACGATCGGGGTGATCAGGCCGGTGGGCGTCGCCACCGCAACCGAGATGTCGGAGCGGGAATAGAACCGCATCGCGTCGTCGGTCCACGAGACGTTGCACTCGGGCATCCGCTTCAGCGCGATGGCGCAGGCGCGGATGACGAAGTCGTTGACCGAAACCTTCTGCCCGCCGGTCTTCTGGGCACGGCCATTGATCTGCTCGCGGAGCGCCAGCAGTTCGTCGAGCTCGACGTCCATGGTGACGTAGAACTGCGGCACGGTCTGGCTGGATTCGGTGAGGCGGCGCGCGATCACCTTGCGCATCGACGAATGCGGCTGCTCGGTGTACGGCGTGCCGACGTCGACCGGTGCCGGCTTCGGAGCGGCCTGAGGAGCGGCCTGAGGCTTATCCGCCGGCGGCTTGATGCTGCTGGCGAGCAGCATCGCGGCTTCCAACTCGGCATCCTCGCCATGCGCGGCCGAGCCGCCCGCTTTCGCGGCTTCGACGTCGGCCTTGACGATGCGGCCCTTCGGCCCGCTGCCCTTGATCCGGTTGAGGTCGAGCTTGGCATCCGCCGCGATGCGGCGCGCCAGCGGCGAGGCGAACACCCGGCCCTTCGGCGCGTCGAGGAAGTCGAAGCCGCCGAAGCCCATCCCGAGACCGGCCATGCCCGCCGAAACGTCGGGCTGGGTCGGCACGGTGCCGGTCTTCGATTGCGGCAACGGCGCTTCCGCCTGCGGCTTGGCTTCCGCCGGAGCCTCGGGCATCGCCCCGCCCTGCGGTTTCGCCTGGGCCTGGCTCGTGGTGAGGACGTTCGGGTCCTCCCCTTCTTCCAGGAGGATCGCGATCGGCGTGTTGACCGCAACCCCGGCAGTTCCCTCGGCAATCAGGATCTTGCCGATGGTGCCTTCCTCGACGGCTTCAAGCTCCATCGTCGCCTTGTCGGTCTCGATCTCGGCAATCACGTCGCCGGAGGCGACCGTGTCGCCTTCCTTGACGTTCCATTTGGCCAGCGCCCCCTCGGTCATCGTCGGGGACAGGGCCGGCATCAGAATCTGAATCGGCATGTTGGCTCTCCCCTCAACGGCTGACGACGGCCTGGACCGCCGCGACGATATCCGCGACTTCCGGCAGCGAGGCTTTTTCGAGATTGACCGCGTACGGCAGCGGAATGTCCTTGCCGGTGACGCGCAGCGGCGGCGCGTCGAGCCAGTCGAAGGCGTATTCGCTGACCAACGCGATGATCTCGGAGCCGATACCGGCGAAGGGCCAGCCTTCTTCGATTGAAACGATGCGGTTGGTCTTCTTGATCGAATGCACGATCGTCGGCAGGTCGAGGGGACGGATCGACCGCAGGTCGATGACCTCGGCCTCGATCCCCTGCTTCGCCAGTTCCTCAGCCGCCTGAAGCGCGACGCCGACCATCCGCGAGAACGCGGTCAGGGTGACGTCCTTGCCGCGCCGCTTGATCGCGGCCTTGCCGATCGGAACGATGTAGTCCTCGTCGTCCGGCACGTCGAAGGTCTGGCCGTAGATCAGCTCGTTTTCGAGGAAGATCACCGGGTTCGGGTCGCGGATCGCCGCCTTGAGAAGGCCCTTGGCGTCGGAGGCCGAATACGGCGCGATCACCTTGAGGCCCGGGCAGTGGGCATACCACGAGGCGTAGCACTGCGAGTGCTGCGCCGCGACGCGGGAGGCCGCGCCGTTCGGACCGCGGAAGACGATCGGCGTGCCGAGCTGGCCGCCCGACATGTAGAGGGTCTTGGCCGCCGAATTGATGATGTGGTCGATCGCCTGCATCGAGAAGTTGAAGGTCATGAACTCGACGATCGGCTTGAGGCCCGACATCGCCGCGCCGACGCCGAGGCCGGTGAAGCCCATCTCGGTGATCGGGGTGTCGATGACGCGCTGCGCGCCGAATTCGTCGAGGAGACCCTGCGAGACCTTGTACGCGCCGTTGTACTGCGCGACTTCCTCGCCCATCAGGAACACGTCCTTGTCGCGGCGCATTTCCTCGGCCATCGCGTCGCGCAGAGCGTCGCGCACGGTCTGCGGATGCGACTTGGCGAAGGCGGGCTCGGGCTCGGTCACCGGCTCGTCGGTCGAATACGCGGTCTGGGTGATGTGGAGCGGGTTGTTGCTCTCGAGCGCACCCACCGCGACGTTGGCGGACACCGCCTCGGCGCGCGGCGCTTCCGGCGCGGGCTGCGCAGGCGCGGCCT
>LUYR01000153.1 GCA_001603335.1 Rhodospirillales bacterium Alpha_05
ACGCCCGCCCCGCCGCCCAGGTGATCGCGGAGGCGAAGCGCCTCGCCGCCACCGGCGCGCGCGAGCTGATGCTGCTCGGCCAGAACGTCAACGCCTGGGCCGGCGAGGCGCCCGACGGCGGCACCTGGAGCTTCGGCCGGTTGCTGCGCGAACTCGCGGAGATCGAAGGCATCGCGCGCTTGCGCTACACCACCTCGCACCCGAGCGCGGTGACCCCCGAGCTGATCGCCGCGCACCGCGACGTTCCCGCGCTGGTGCCGTTCTTGAGCCTGCCGCTGCAATCCGGCGCGGACCGGGTGCTGAAGGCGATGAATCGCGGCCACACCGTCGCCGAATATCTCGCGACCTTCGACGCCTTGCGCGCGGTGCAGCCCGAGTTGCGCCTCTCCTCCGACTTCATCGTCGGCTTCCCCGGCGAAACCGAGGACGAATTCCAGGCGACCCTCGACGTCGTCGCGGAAGTCGGCTTCGTCCAGTCGTTTGCGTTCAAGTTCTCCGCCCGCCCCGGAACCCCGGCGGCGCTGCTCCCCAACCGCGTCGCGCCCGAGATCGTCGACGACCGGCTGGCGCGGCTCCAGGCGGCGCTGGTCGACAGCCAGTCGCGCTTCAATCGCGCCTGCGTCGGCAAGGTCCTGCCGGTGCTGTTCGACCGCGTCGGTCGTTACGAAGGCCAATTGATCGGCCGTTCGCCGACGATGCAGGCGGTGCACGCGGAACTCCCCGCCGACGCGCTGGGCACGGTGCGCGCGGTGCGGATCGTCGACGTCGGACCCAACAGTCTCGCCGGAGAGGTGGAGACCAACGACCAGGAAAGGGAAGCGGCGGAATGACCGGCTCCGGACGAACCAAGCCCAGCGAACGGGTGCTCGACTTCGGCAGCAACGCCGTCGCCGCGGAGGTCTACGGCCCCCACAACGCCCACCTCGACCGGCTCGAGAGCCTGCTCGGCGTCACTTGCGCGCCGCGCGGCAACGCACTCGCGCTCTCCGGCACCGGTCGCGCCCTCGACATCGCCGAACGCGCGGTGCGCCGCCTTGCCGAACAGGCCAAAGGCGGCCGCGGCGTCGAGGCCGCCGACGTCGAGGCCTCGGTGCGGATGAGCCGCGGCACCCCGACCGCGGGCGACGACGAGGCGGAAACCGGCCTCAAGACCCGCAAGAAGACGATCCTGCCGCGCACGCCCAAACAGGCCGACTACATCCGCGCGATGCAGCGCGACGACCTCGTCTTCGGCCTCGGCCCGGCGGGCACCGGCAAGACCTACCTCGCGGTGGCGATGGCGGTGAGCAAGTATCTCAAGGGCGAGGTGGCGCGGATCATCCTCTCGCGCCCGGCGGTGGAGGCGGGGGAAAACCTCGGCTTCCTCCCCGGCGACCTGCGCGACAAGGTCGACCCTTACCTCCGGCCGCTCTACGACGCACTCAACGACATGATGCCCGCCGATCAGGTGCAGAAGCGCATCGATTCCGGCGACATCGAGATCGCGCCGCTCGCGTTCATGCGCGGGCGCACGCTGTCCGACGCCTTCGTCATCGTCGACGAGGCGCAGAACACCACCGCGGTGCAGATGAAGATGCTGCTCACCCGCTTGGGCGAAGGCTCGGTGATGGTGGTCAACGGCGATCTCTCCCAGGTCGACCTGCCGAAGGGCGTGCGCTCCGGCCTGCGCGACGCGCTCGAGATTCTCGAAGGCGTCGAGGGCATCGGCGTGGTCGAGTTCGGCGAGGCGGACGTGGTGCGCCACGGCCTGGTGGCGCGGATCGTCGCCGCCTACAACGCCCACACCAAGGAAACCCCCTACGAAGCCCCCAAGGGACCGCATCATGGAAGCTGACGGCGAAATCGTCGAAATCATCGCCGCGCCCGACGCGAGCTGGAGCATCGACGTCACCGCCGACCCGGCGTGGGACAGCGCGCTGCCCGCGTGGCGCGCCGTGGTCGCCAAGGTCGCCGC
>LUYR01000154.1 GCA_001603335.1 Rhodospirillales bacterium Alpha_05
GGCGTCCGCGGTATTGAGCACCACCACCCCGTAGCTCGAATGGGGCAGCTCCGGGGCCATGGGCAAAAACCAGCGCGGCGCGCCCGAGCCGATGTAGCTCGTGGAGGTCGCAACCTCGGGGTCGTCCTTGACGAACGCCTCCACGGTCTCCACGGCCTGCTCGGTGGTCCGGAACGCGGACCCCTCGGGCAGGCGCACCTCCACCAGCAGCTCCGGCCGGCTCGAGGAGGGGAAGAACTGGCGGTGCACGAACTTCGAGCCCCAGACGGCCAGGGCGAAGAGCAGGACGGTCGCCGCCACCACCGGGGTGCGGTGCTCGACGCACCAGGCGATCACCCGGCGCAGCCTAAGGTAGAGGGGGGTCTCGTAGATGGCGTGCGGATCGGCGTGCTTCTCCTTGGGATCGGGCAGCAGCTTGAACCCGAGGTACGGCGTGAACACCACCGCCACGAACCAGGAGGTGATGAGGGCGATGCCCACCACCCGGAAGATGCCGCCGGCGTACTCGCCGGTGACGGACCTGGCCAGGCCCACGGGCAGGAACCCGGCCGCGGTGACCAGGGTGCCGGTGAGCATGGGAAAGGCCGTGGCGCTCCAGGCGAAGGTGGCGGCCCGGGCCCGTTCGAACCCCTGCTCCATCTTCACCGCCATCATCTCGGTGGAGATGATGGCGTCGTCCACCAACAGCCCCAGGGCGATGATGAGGGAGCCCAGGGTGACCCGCTCGAAGCTCATGCCGAGCGTGCTCATGATGGCCGAGACCACGGCCAGCACCAGGGGCACGGCCAGGGCCACGACCACGCCGGTGCGCAGGCCCAGGGACAGGAAACTCACCCCCAGCACGATGGCCAGCGCCTCCACGAAGGACCGGATGAACTCGCCCACGGAGTCCTCGACCACATGGGCCTGGTCCGACACCTTGGCGAGCGTAAGCCCCACGGGCAGGTCCGCCCGGATGTCCGCCAGGGCCGCATCGAGGCGGCGGCCCAGATGCAGGATGTTGCCCTCCTTGACCATGACCACGCCCAGGGCGATGGCGGGCTTGCCCTCGTGGCGGACGGTGTAGCTGGGCGGGTCCACCGGACCGCGCGTCAGCGTGGCGATGTCGCCCAGGCGGAACAGCCTCCCGTTGCCGCCCGCCACCGGCACCGCGGCCAGGGCGTCCACGCCCGTGAGCGCGCCGTCCACCCGCAGGTAGATGCTCTCCGCGGAGGTTTCCAGGTCGCCGGAGGCGGTCACCGCGTTCTGCTGGGCGATGGAGGCGAACACCGCCTGGGCGGTGACGCCCAGGGTGGCCAGCTTGGCGTGGCTGATCTCCACATAGATGCACTCGGTCTGCTCGCCGTAGAAGCGCACCTTGTTCACGTCCGGGACGCGCAGCAGGGCCTGGCGGATGGCCTCGGCCCGGTCCTTGAGCTCGCGCATGGTGTAGCCGTCGCCGGTGAGCAGGTACAGGAACGAGTCCACGTCACCGAACTCGTCGTTGAAGAACGGCCCCAGCACGCCGGAGGGCAGGTTCGCCTTGATGTCCCCCACGCGCTTGCGGGTCTGATACCAGCACTCCGCGACCTCGCTGGGCGGGGCCGAATCGAGCAGGGAGAGCTCCAGGATGGCCACGCCCGGGCGGCAGTAGGTCTTCACCTTGTCGAAATACGGAACTTCCTGGAGCTTCTTCTCGATGGGGTCGGCCACCAGGCGCTGCATCTCGTCCGCGGTGGCGCCCGGCCACTGGGCGCTGAGGACCATCTCCTTGACCGTGAAGTCCGGGTCCTCGGCCCGGCCCATATTCACGTAGGCCCAGGAGCCGTAGAAGGCGACGAGCAGGATGAGGAACAGCACGAGGGGACGGTGGTTGACCGCCCACTCCGACAGGTTGAACCCCTTCACCGGGAGACCTCCCGCGACGCATCGTCCAGCCGCCCTGACCACCTACCAGGGGGTGGAGGTGAAGCACACCGGCGACGGCATCATGGCCTCGTTCGCCGCGCCCTCGCAGGCGGTGGAAGCGGCGGCGGCGGTGCAGCGCGCGGTGCGCGACCACAACCTCGCGATGCCCGAGAAGGCCTTCCACCTGCGCATCGGCATCAACGCGGGCGAGCCGATCCTCGCCGACGACGACATGTTCGGCGCGGCGGTGCAGCTCGCAGCGCGAATCTGCGCCGAGGCCGGGCCGGACGGCATCCTCGTCGCCAACGTGGTGCGCGAACTCGTCGCGTCGAAGGGCTTCCCGATGCAGCGCCTACCCGCGCGGATCCTGCGCGGCTTCAACGAACCGCACGTCCTCTACAGCGTCGAGTGGGCCGAGGTGCAGCCCGCCGGATCGGCCCCGCAGAACGAGGCGAAAGCCCCGGAATCCGCCGAGACTCCGGCCGCCGAAGCCGCCGAAACCGCGCCTGTCGAAGCCCCCGATCCGACGCCTTGACAGGGGCCGGAGCGATTCCCCATATCCTCCCTGCGCCGGTTGCCGCTCCTGTGGGGCCGGGCGCAATGGCAAGCGGATGGCGTCTTGGCGCATCCGCGAATTCTGGAAATCGCTCAACGGAGGATTACCATGCGTAACTTCGACCTCACCCCCCTGCATCGCTTCACCGTCGGCTTCGACAACGTCGGCCGCCTGATGGATGCCGTCAGCCGTCTCGACGAAGCGGCGATGGCCTATCCGCCGTACAACATCGAACGCTTCGGCGAAGACCGCTATCGCATCTCGATGGCGGTGGCCGGGTTCACCGAGGCCGACCTCGACATCACCCTCAAGGACAACACGCTGACCATTGCCGGGCGCAAGGGCGAGGAGGAAGACGCCTCCACCTACCTGCACCGCGGCATCGCGTCGCGTGCCTTCGAGCGCCGCTTCGAGCTCGCCGCGCATATCAAGGTCAAGGCCGCCTCGATGGAGAACGGCCTGCTGCACATCGACCTCGAGCGCGAAGTGCCCGAAGAGTTGAAGCCGCGCAAGATCACCATCTCCGCCGGTGACGGCGCGAAGGCGATCAGCGGTCCGAAAGCCGCCTGACCCGAAGCCCAAGCCTGATGTCACGGGGCGCGGCCGCAAGGCCGCGCCTTTTTCGTGTCAGCGACCGAGGACGTCGGTGCCGTAGGAATTGTCGACGACGCACAGCCACTTTTCCTCCGCGCTGCGGCGGAACACGTAGGTGCCGCGCCGCGTCTCCGAGACCGGCGTGCCGAGGGCGTCGGCGCTGTCGAGCACGGTTTCCATCAGCACCAGCGCGGTGTCGCCGGATTCCACCACCTCCATCTTGCCCTGGGTCACCGAGAGGCGGTGCTGGAAGTGGTCGGAAATCGCAAGGAACGCCTTGAGGATCTGCGCCTTGCCGGTGGCGACGATGCCCGGTTGGACGACCAGCTTGGCGTCGTCGGCATAGAACTCCAGCACGCCGTCGAAATCCTCGGCGCTGATCGCGCGGTCGGCGGCTTCGATGACCTGTTTCAAGGGGTGCGATGACATCTGCGTCTCCTGCTGCGCCGGAAGACGGGTCCAACAAAAAACCCGCCTTGCGGCGGGTGTTTTGTCGTGTCGAATGAACGAACGCGCGCTAACCCACCGCCTGTTGGCCGAGGATAATAAGCGACGATACGAGGGTAAGGGTCCGTTCCATCGACAGAGCATGCCATGCCGGAGGGCCTGGTGTCAGCCCTCCGAGCCATCCGTTTTTCGCAATCCCCTCATGCGCCTGGCGTGGTCCAGGCTCCCGGCACCAGATATTTCTCGAACACCGCGCGCGACTGGTCGGGCATCGGCGCGGCGCGCTGGGTGTGGCGGTCGATGAACACGTGCGCCCAGTAGCCCACCGCCGAGGGCGCTTCCTCGCCGGGGCGGAACAGGCCGAAGCCGAAGCGCACGCTCGACTTGCCGAGGCGCTCGACGCGCATGCCGCAGGAGATCGCGTGCAGCGGATAGTTCAGCGGCCGGACGAAGCGACACATGTTCTCGGCGGCGAAGGCGGTCACCGGGCTCTGCGGCGGGAAGACGTCGTGGGTGCGGAAGAACTCGACGACGCAGCACTCGAGGAAGCGCATGTACTGCACGTTGTTGACGTGGCCCATCATGTCGAAGTCGGACCAGCGCAGCGCGATCTCGGCGTGGAAGGTGTAGGCGTCGCGGCGCTCGTGGTCGACCGAGAACGGCGAGCCCGAGCTGTTCCAGCCGCCGCCGATCGACGCGACCTTCACGCCTTCGGTGAGCGGCATCTCGTTGGTGGTTTTCTCGGTCATTTCACTCGTCCTTGGGTTTGAAGCGAAACAGCGCATGGCGCCGCCGCGCACGTCCCGTTTTGCCGCAATCCCGGCCTTGAGGCGGGCGACTTCGGCTTCGAGGCGGCGGATGCCCTCTTCGAGCTCGGCGATCGACAGCGCCGAGAGATCGGCGGGCATCACCGTCGGCGGGCGCGAACCGCTCTTGTCATCGTCGTCGTCCATGTCGTATTCCCTAGGATGCCGCAGCATATCGGTTTTCATGCGATATCCTAGCATCGGGGGGTTTCGCCGCGCCACATCGACCGCCATCTTTCCGTTGCCGGTTCCGGTTCACGTCCCAGGAGGAGAAGATCATGTCGACGCCATTGCCCGAGTTCATGACCTGTATCGAGATCAAGGAATTCGGCGGACCTGAAGGCCTGGTTCCGGCGCAACGCCCGATGCCCGAGCCCGGCGAGGGCGAAGTCCTGATCGCGGTGGAAGCCGCGGGCGTCAACCGCCCCGACGTGGTGCAGCGCGAGGGCAACTACGCGCCGCCGCCCGGCGCGTCCGACATCCCCGGCCTCGAGGTCTCGGGCACCGTGGTCAAGCTCGGCCCGGGCGTCGACGCCGCGCTGCTCGGAACCAAGGTCTGCGCGCTCCTCACCGGCGGCGGCTACGCCAACTACTGCGTCGCCAAGGCGGTGCTCTGCCTGCCCTTCCCGAAGGATTACGACGCCATCCGCGCCGCCGCCGTGCCCGAAACCTTCTTCACCGTGTGGCACAACATCCACGAGCGCGGCCAGCTCCAGCCGGGCGAGAGCTTCCTCGTCCACGGCGGCTCGGGCGGCATCGGCTCGGTCGCGATCCAGATGGCCAAGGCCCTCGGCGCGAAGGTCTTCGCCACCGCCGGCAGCGCCGAAAAGGTCAAGGCCTGCACCGAACTCGGCGCCGACCGCGCGATCAACTACCGCGAGGAGGACTACGTCGAGGTCGTGCGCGAGGCGACCGGCGGCAAGGGCGTCAACGTCATCCTCGACATGGTCGGCGGCGACTACCTCGCCCGCGACGTCAAGGCGATGGCTCCGGGCGGGCGGCACGTCAGCATCGCCTTCCTCAAGGGCTCGAAGGTCGAGTTCAACTTCATGCCGGTGATGCTGAAGCGCCTCACCTTCACCGGGTCGACGCTGCGCTCCCAGCCGACCGCCGAGAAGGCGCGGATGGCCAAGGGATTGAAGGAAACGATCTGGCCGATGCTCGACGCGGGCACGATGAAGCCGCTGATCTACAAAACATTTCCGCTCAAGGATGCGGCCGCTGCGCATCAACTGATGGAATCTTCGCAGCATATCGGTAAAATCATGCTAGTCCCTTGACCGGGACCTGCCGAGAACGCCCCGGTTCCGCCGTATCGCCCTCCCGGGCGGCGCGTCGGCGGCCGGGGCTCGACCGCACAAACAAAAACAAAGAGGAACGCCATGGCTC
Organism: Rhodospirillales bacterium Alpha_05; assembly: GCA_001603335.1. Lineage (GTDB taxonomy): Bacteria > Pseudomonadota > Alphaproteobacteria > Rhodospirillales > Rhodospirillaceae > Oleispirillum. The sequence continues at coordinate 5,680 of LUYR01000154.1, forward strand.
TGCCACTGATGCCGAAAGCCACCGCCGTTTGGTTGGTCGACAACACCGCCCTGACTTTCCGGCAGATCGCCGAATTCTGCGGCATGCACGAGCTTGAGATCCAGGCGATCGCCGACGGCAACGTGCAAAGCAGCATCGTCGGCCAGGACCCGATCGTCGCGGGCCAGCTGACGCGCGAGGAAATCGCGCGCTGCGAGGCCGACGCCAACGCCAAGCTCCAGGCCCGGATTACCGATATCCCGACGCCGCAGTCGCGCTCCAAGGGCGCGCGCTACACCCCGGTGTCGAAGCGCCAGGACCGCCCGGATGCGATCTCGTGGCTGTTGAAGCACCACCCGGAGCTTTCCGACGCCCAGATCGTCCAACTGATCGGCACCACCAAGACCACCATCGCCGCGGTGCGCGAGAAGACCCACTGGAACGCCACCAACATCAAGGCGCGCAACCCGGTGACCCTCGGCCTCTGCACCGAAGCCGACCTCGAGAAGGCGGTGGTGATCGCCCAGGGCCGCAGCGGCGGCGCGCCGGTCGCGGCTCCGACCTCGGCACCCGAGGAATAAACCCGATGCGCGAGGCTCCGGTCATCGCGTTCCTGATCTTCGACGGCCTGACGCCGCTTGATTTCGTCGGGCCGTTCGAAGTGCTCTCCCGCCTGCCGGGCGCGCACACCCGCGTCGTCTCGCCCACCGGCATGGCGATTTCGGCTTCCGGCGACAAGCTCGGCATCGCGGTCGACTGCGGCATCGCCGACCTCGACGCCGCCGACATCCTCGTGGTTCCGGGCGGCCCCGGTGCCCGCATCCTGATGCACGACGCCGCCACCACCGACTGGGTGCGCAAGATCGCCGCCACCGCCGCCTGGACCGCCTCGGTCTGCACCGGCAGCCTGATCCTGGGCGGCGCGGGCCTGCTCGGCGGTTGCGAAGCCACGACCCACTGGTCGGCGCGCGACCTCCTCGCCACCACCGGCGCGATCCCGGTGGCGCGGCGGATCGTCGAGCACCCGCGGCTGATCACCGCCGCCGGAGTGTCCTCGGGGATCGACATGGCGCTGCTGCTCGCCGCGCGGGTCGCGGGCGAAGACATCGCCAAGGCGATCCAGCTGCGTATCGAATACGACCCGCAGCCGCCGTTCGACAGCGGCTCGCTGGAAAAGGCCTCCGCCGAAATCCGCGCCCTCGCCGCCTCGGTCTGAAACGGCAAACGGCGCGCCAGGGGCGCGCCGTTGGTTAGCCAAGCTGTGTATCCGCGGGTTTTACATCGCGCGCTGAATCTCATCCTTCAGCAAGAGCTTCTGTTTCTTGAGGGTGTTGATTGCGTCTTCGTCGGGTTGGGGCCGGCGGGCCTCCTGGCGTATCGCCGCCTCCAGAGCGGAGTGTTTGTCCTTCAGGGCCTCGATGTGCGCGGCAGAGTTCATTGCGTACCTCCGTGAAACACTTCCAAAGACGTAACTTTAGTGTAAGACTTCGCCGCCGTTCCCGCCACCCTTCGAGGGTCACGAAAGTGCAAATTATCGGCTTGACCTCTAAGGAATCCGCCACTTTCAAGGAGTCACCATGCCCGCCGCAATGATCGTCGGCATCACCGGCGCCTCGGGCGCGATCTACGGCATCCGCCTCCTCGACGCGCTCGCCGAGCTCGGAGTCGAGCGCCACCTGATCATGACCCGCGCCGCCGAGATCACCCTCGCCCACGAAACCGACATCAAGGTCAAGGACGTGCACGCGCGCGCCGACGTGGTCTACCGCACCGAGGACATCGCCGCCGCCCCGGCCTCCGGCTCGTTCCCCACGCTCGGAATGATCGTCGCGCCGTGCTCGGTCAGCACGCTCTCGGAAATCGCGGCGGGAATCACCGAGAATCTCCTCACCCGCGCCGCCGACGTCACCTTGAAGGAACGCCGCCGCCTGGTGCTGATGGTGCGCGAGACGCCGCTGCACCTCGGCCATCTGCGGGCGATGACCGCCGCCACCGAGATCGGCGCGATCATCGCGCCGCCCCTGCCCGCCTTCTACCATCGGCCGCAGTCGATCGAGGACATCGTCGATCACACCGTCGGCCGCACCCTCGACCTCTTCGGCCTCAACACCGGCAAGCTCAAGCGCTGGGGCAAGGACGTCGGCCCCCTGCCGCCACGTGGATGACAGCGATGAAACTCTCCTCTCCGATTCTCGACGACCTCGCAGCGCCGCACCCCCAGGCCGCCAACGGCGCGGAATGGCGGCTGTTCACCGACCGGGTGATGGGCGGCGTGTCGAACGGCACGATGACGCGGGAGGTGGTGGAAGGCCGCGCCGCGATCCGCATGCGGGGCGACGTCAGCCTCGAGAATAACGGCGGCTTCATCCAGATTTCCCTCGACCTCGCCCCCGCGGGCGACGCCGCCGACGCCAGCGCCTGGAACGGTATCGAGGTCGACGTGCTCGGTCGCGGCGAGGACTACAGCCTGCGCCTGCGCACCACCGAGCTCACCGAATCGTGGCAGTCCTATCGCCAGGGATTCGTCGCCGGCCCGGCGTGGACGACGGTGCGGCTGCCGTTCGCGGACTTCACGCCGCACCGCACCGAGACGCCGCTCGACCTCGCCAAGCTGCGCAGGCTCGGCCTCGTCGCGATCGGTCGGGAATTCTCCGCCGACCTCGCGGTCGGCGG
>LUYR01000155.1 GCA_001603335.1 Rhodospirillales bacterium Alpha_05
GCGGGCTGAAACCGATTGACACCACGCGTCGCGGCGGCTTTCCTCGGGGGACGAAATCGATCGTCTCCCGAGGAGCCTCCATGTCCTGCGTCGTCGCCGAAACCCCGAGCCTGAGCGCCTACCTCGAAACCTGCGCCGAGCGCATGCGCGCCGCCGCGACCTTCGAACTCGACGCGGCGTTCAATCGCGCGGTGGAAGCCATCGTCGCCTGTCTCGCCTCGGGCAAGCCCCTGCTGATCTGCGGCAACGGCGGCTCGATGGCCGACGCCCAGCACATCGCGGGCGAACTCGTCGCGCGCTTCCTCCTCAACCGCAAAGGCCTGCCGGTGATCGCACTCGGCAGCAACGCCGCAACCCTCACCGCCTGGGCCAACGACGTCGACTACGCCTCGCTCTTCGCCCGCGAGGTCGAAGCCTTCGGCCAACCGGGCGGCGTCCTCCTCGGCATCTCCACCAGCGGCAACTCCGGCAACGTCCTCGCCGCCTTCGCCAAAGCCAAGGACCTCGGCCTCACCACCATCGCCCTCACCGGCGGCACCGGCGGCAAAATGGCCCAACCCGGCGCCTGCGACATCCTTCTCTGCCCCGCCGCGCCGAGCACGCCCTCGATCCAGGAAATCCATACCCCGATCTACCACCTCCTCTGCCAGCAAGTCGAAGCCCGCTGCGCGGCGCTGCTGGGGTAGGGCGAAGAGGTTAAGGAAAGTCGCGGAGGGACTCGGTCCCTCCGCACCTCCCATGAGTCTTGGTTTTCGCGCGTCAGCGCAATCAACCGTCACGCCGCGTGATGGCTCTATGGCGCTACGCGCAAAACAAAACGAACGGGATCAAAGGGCCCAAGGCCCTTTGCGGGTCCGGGCAGAGCCCGGCCTTACTTCAAAAGTTTTTCAAACGCCGCATCGAGCTTGCCAAGCGCCGTGTCGATCGCCGCTTGGCGGTCCGCGATCCAGGCCGTCTGCGAGGCGAGGTCGGCTTCGGCGTCGGCGAGCATGCGCGTGAGTTCGGCGGGTTGGGGGCCGCCCGGAGTGGCGCGGGCGTTGACGATGGCGACCGGGTCGAGGGTGGCGTGGAATTCGGCCTCCGAGAGGGGGAGGGCGGTTCCGGCGACGTCCGTGTAGATGCGTTGGGCTTCGGCGTAGGGGAAGGTGAGGGGGGTGAGGGCGTGGGCCTTGGCGTGGTCGACGATTTCGGAGGCGAAGTGGTGGCCGATGCGGAAGGGGAGGTTGTAGGTGCGCATCAGGACGTCGGCGAGTTCCTGGGAGGCGGTCCAGTCGGCGTTGAGTTCGGCGAGGGCGCGGTCGGGATCGACGACGAGGGAATTGAGGATGGTGTCGAAGCCGTTGAGGACGCTGCGGATGGTGTGGTGCATCGGGGCGCTGGACTGGAGGTCCTTGGCGTCGGGCATGCCGGTGGGGAGGTTGTGGAAGCGCAGGGTTGCGGCGACGGCGAGGCCGAGGACGGTGGAGGCGTCGCGGCGGGTATCGTTGAGCAGGCCGGGGTTGCGCTTCTGCGGCATCGCTGAGGAGACGTAGGTGGTGTCCTTGCCGGGTTTGAGCAGGATCCAGGGCTCGGCCTGGGAGTATTGCGGCATCAGGTCTTCGATGAAGCCGCCGACGTGGAGCGCGATGCTGGAGATCACCTGGCCGAGTTCGACCAGTGCGTCCTTGGGCGAGAGTTGCGCGGCGTCGTAGGCGTTGTCGACGGGGGTGGCGAAGCCGAGGGCGGTGGCCATGCGGTCGCGGTCGAGCGGCCAGCCGGTGCCGTTCAGCACCGTGGTGCCCATCGGGCAGCGGTCGACGCGGGCGTAGGCCTCGCGCAGGCGGTCGGCGTCGCGCTGGAGCGCGGCGAAGTGGCCGAGGAATTGGTGGGCGAGGCTGTTGGGCTGGGCGGCGACGCCGTTGGTGTAATTGGGCACGATGGTGGCGACGTGGTCGGCGGCGATGGCGCGGAGGGAGGTCTGCGCCCTGGCGAGGTCGCGGGCGATGTCGAGAATCCACTGGCGCAGGATCGCGGCGTTGAAGGTGGCGTGCATGTCCTGGCTGGAGCGTCCGGCGTGGAGCAGGGTGACCTCCGGCCCGGCGGCGGCGATCAACAGCGGCTCGAAGGCGATCACCCGGTTGGGGCGGGGCGCGCCCGGCGCTTCGGCGTCGGCGAGGACCTTGGCCAGCCCTGCGGCGATGCGGGGCGCGAGGGCGGGGTCGAGCAGCCCCTGGGCGGAGTTGATCACTGTCGTCGCCTTGTTGATTTCGCCCAGCCAGAAGAATTCGTCGCGATCCACGGGGTGCAGTCCTTGCGATGACGGGAGAGGAGAGGCGGTGGGCGGAGGCACCAGCCTCCGCCCGTATGTGAGGTTATTTGCCGGATTTCAGCAGTTTGTCGAAGTCGGAGTCGAGCTTGGCGAGGGCGCCGTCGATGGTCTCGTGGCGGGCTTTGATCCAGGCGTCCTGCGCCGCGATCTTGGCGTTCGCCTCCTTCAGCATCCGCTCGATCTCGGCGGGTTGCGGTCCGCCGACGGTGGCGCGGTTGGCGACGATCGCGACCGGGTCGAGGGTGGAGCGGAACTCGGCTTCCGACATCGGCAGTTCGCCCGCTTCGTTGAAGTCCTTGACCGCGTTCTTGTAGATCCGCTGGGCCTCGGCGTAGGGGAAGTCGAGCGGCTTGATGTTGTTCTGCTTGGCGAAGTCGACGACCTCGGAGGCGAAGTGGTGGCCGACGCGGAACGGCAGCTTGTACTTCCGCATCAGCACGTCGGCGAGTTCCTGCGAGGCGGTCCAGTCGCTGTTGAGTTCCTCGAGCGCGCGGTCGGGGCGGATCACCAGCGAGTTGAGGATCTTGTCCCATCCGGCGAGAACCTTCACCGCGCTCGCCACCATTTCGGAGTTGTCGGAGACCTCCTTGGGGTCGGGCATGCCGGGGGTGATGTTGTGCATCCGCATCACCGGGCCCATGGCGAGGCTGATCGCGGTGGAGGCGTCGCGGCGGGTGTTGTTGAGCAGGCCGGGGTTGCGCTTTTGCGGCATCGCGGAGGAGACGTAGGTGGTGTCCTTGCCGACCTGGAGGAGAATCCACGGCCGCGCCTGGGCGTATTGCACCATCATGTCTTCGATGAAGTTGCCGGTGTGCAGCGCGATGCCGGTGACCACCGCGCCGACTTCCACCGGTTCGTCCATCGAGGAAATCTGGCTGGCGTCGTAGGCGTTGTCGACGATCGCGGCGAAGCCGAGGTAGTCGGCCATACGCTTGCGGTCGAGCGGCCAGCTGGTGCCGTTCAGCACCGTGGTGCCCATCGCGCTGCGGTCGATGCGGGCATAGGCCTCGCGCAGGCGCTGGGCGTCGCGTTCGATTCCGGCGAAGTGGCCGAGGAGCTGGTGGGCATAGCTGTTGGGCTGGGCGGCGACGCCGTTGGTGTAGTTGGGGACGATCGTGGTCTTGTTCTTTTCGGCGAGCTTGATCAACGATTTCGAGGTGGTGTTGAGCTGCTCGGCGAGCTTCAGCAAGTCTTCGCGCAGGATCGCGGCACGGTAGGTGGCGTGCATGTCCTGGCTCGAGCGCCCGGCGTGGAGCAGCGTGACCTCGGGCCCGGCGGCCTTGATCAGGTAGGGCTCGAACTTGATCACCGCAGAGGGGCGCGGCCCGTTCGGCTGGTTGCCGTCGGCGATCACCTTGGCGATGCCCTGGGCGATCTCGGGCGCGAGCTTTTTGTCGAGGAGCCCTTGGTCGGTGTTGATCACCGCCGTCGCCTTGTTGATCTCGCCGAGCCAGAAGAATTCGTCGCGGGGCGAAGGCTTGGCGTCCTGGGCGAGCGCTGCGCCCGTCATCGCGAGGGTGGAGGCCGTCACCAGGGCCATGGTGCGGAGACGCGGAGTGAACACGGTCAGTTCTCCCGAAAGTGATTTGGTTATTTTCGTTCGGCGACGATGTGCCGCAGCAGGTCGGCGAAGGCGTCGAAGCAGGCGATCTGCTCGAAGCCCTTGCGGTCGAGGATGAGGTAGGCGTCGGCGGCCACGTCGAAGACGTAAAGGTCTTCCTCCGAGCGGCCGATGAGCAGCCGCCCGTCCATTTCGTCGAATTTGCCGTGGTAGCTGTCGTTGATTTCGATCAGCGCGGGGACGACCGAGTGGTCGCGTTCGAGCACGATGTGCTCGGTGCCGAAGATCTCGATGCCGTTCCAGACGAAGCCGTTGGCCTGGCTGAGGAAGTGGGCGAAGTCGCCGGGCAGGGGCGGGGCGTCGATGTCGTCGAGGGCGTCGGCGAGGGCGGCGAGCGCGTCGGCTTCGGCGCGCGGGGCGACGAAGGGCGCTTGATCTTGCAGGCAAAGAAGGGTGCGCATCGGCATCGTACCACCTCCCGGATGCGTGAGCTGGCCCTGGGTACGGGAGTATACACCCGGCATCGCACCGAAGTCATCCGCCTGCGGCGGCAGACGATTTTCCCCACGAGGGGGTGATTTTTGCGCCGCTCTGTCCCATCATCGTGTGAGGACATCGCTTCCAAGGACATCCGCCATGTTGAAACGCTGGCTGGGACTCGGCGTCGGCGCACTCACCGCCCTCACGGCGGCGTGCGACGGCGCACCAATGACCCAGCAGGTCTACGTCAAGGGCAACGGGGTGATCTCGTACCTGCGCTACGCCTCGGCCGAAGGGCCGATGCTGGTGCAGGTTCACGGCAATCCGTTCGTCACCAGCAAGCCCTACCTCGACGGCATCGTCGCCAAGGAGTTCGAGGACACCATCACCTACATCCGGGGCGTGCACCTGACGCCCGACCCGGAGAAGGCCTTCCGTCCCGAGTACCGGATCATCGTGGTGTTCGGCGCCCACAAGGCGCTCGACGGCCAGAGCCTGTGCGACGGCGAGACGCCGCGCATGGACACCGAGGCCGATCCGATGCGGATGGTGGCGGTGTTCTGCCGCAAGACCGAGCTGCTCTCGTGGGTCAACGGCTCGATCCGCGTGAATTCCTCGCCCGACGACAAACGCTTCCGCAACTGGCTCGGACAAATCGGGAGGGACCTGATAAATCCGGAAATAGTTGAGCTCTGGATGTTCCAGCGCCCGGACGATTGATCCGGCCGCTGGAAGAGAACATCCAGAGCTCGCAAGCCGACCCGAAAAGCCCCCGCGCCTTGACGCGCCCGTGACTGGCGGTCCATTTTTGTCTGGACCAACCAAAGAGTTTTCCATGGCCGAAGCACCTGAAATCAAATCCCTCGGCGACGCCGCGCTCTCGATCGAGTTCGGCGACGCCATCGACCCCGCCATCAATGCACGGGTGATGGCGCTGTTCGCCGCGCTCGAAGCCGCGAGGGCCGAGGGCGCTCTCCCCGGCCTGTCGGAGACCGTGCCGTCGTTCCGCGCGCTCGCGGTGCACTACGACCCGCTCCGCACCAGCCGCGACGCGATCGAGGCGGCGCTCGCCCCCTACATCGCCGCGGCCGAGGCCGAGGCCAAGGTCGGCAGCACCTGGGTCCTGCCCGCGTGCTACGAAGGCGACGAATTCGCCCCCGACCTTGCCGATGTCGCCGCGCGCGCCGGGATCACCCCCGACGAGGTAGTGGCGCTCCATACCAACGCCGACTTCCGCGTCTACATCCTCGGCTTCGTGCCGGGGTTCGCGTATCTGGGCGGCGTGCCCGAGGCGATCCGCCTACCGCGCCGCACCGACCCGCGCACCGCCGTGCCCGCCGGGTCGGTCGCCATCGCGGGCGAGATGAGCGGCGTCTACCCGCTCACCAGTCCGGGCGGCTGGCACCTGATCGGGCGCTGCCCGGTGCCGATGTTCGACCCGCGGCAGGAC
>LUYR01000156.1 GCA_001603335.1 Rhodospirillales bacterium Alpha_05
GAACGCGATCATGCACGAGGTCCGGGTCGCGCTCATCAAGCCGTCGATGAAGGTGGTGCGGGTGAGGTCGTTGGTGCGCCACGCGAGGACCAGCGAAAGGAACACGCCGACCGCCGCCGCGTCGGTGGGCGAGGCGATGCCCGAGTAGATCGAGCCGATCACGCCGCCGATCAGGCAGACCACCGGGCCGAGGCGCTTCAGGCTGTTGAGCCGGTCGCCCCAGGTGTAGGTCTCGGTGAGCGGCGGAATTTCATCGGGCTTGATCAGCGCGCGGAGGATCACGTAGCCCATGAACATCGCCACCAGCATGATCCCGGGCAGCACGCCCGCGACGAACAGCCGCGCGATCGACTGGTCGGTGGCGATACCGTAGACGATCAGGATGATCGACGGCGGGATCAGCAGGCCCAAGGTCGCCGAGCCGGCGAGCGAGCCCAGGATCGCGCGCTCGGAATAGCCGCGGCGCTTCAGTTCGGGGATCGACATCTTGCCGATCGTCGCGGCGGTGGCCGCCGACGAGCCGGACACCGCGGCGAAGATGCCGCAGCCGATGATGTTGACGTGCAGGAGGCGGCCCGGAAGGCGGGTCATCCACGGCACCAGGCCTTCGAACATGTCGTCGGAGAGCCTGGAGCGGAACAGGATCTCGCCCATCCAGATGAACATCGGCAGCGACGCCAGCGACCAGAGGTTCGACGACCCCCAGATCGCGGTGGCGAGCAGCGGCCCGGCGGGCGACGAGGTGAACAGCACCATGCCGAGCAGGCCGACGCCCAGAAGCGCCAGCGCGACCCACACGCCGCACGCCAGCAACAGGAACATGAAACCCAGGAGTACGACGCTGGGGAGAACCGAACCATCCATAATCACTCACTCCCCGCGCCGAGGTCGCAGGCGGCGTCGGTACCGTCCTGGATGAATCGAATTGCGCTATCCACCAGACAAACAGCGAGAATGCTCGCGCCGATCGCGATCGGCATTTGCGGAATCCACAGCGGCACCGCCACCAGCCCCTGCGACAGGTCGCCGAACTCGTGGCTCTCGAGCACCAGCTGCCAAGCGTAGTAGGCGAAGTAGGCGCTGGTCGCCCCGCCGACGAGGCAAACCGCGATCGCGGCGACGCGGCGCACCGCCTCGGGCAGGTGCATCAGCACCAGGGTCACGCGGATGTGCGAGCCGTGGCGCATCGCGTAGGGAAGCGCCAGAAACGACGATGCGGCGAGGAAGAAGCCCGCGATTTCGGCGTAGGACGGCACCACCAGCCCGATCGGCTGACCGGAGAACAGGCCGATCACGTAGTCGAGCGAGTTGGCGGCCACCTGCGCCAAGACGATGGCGAAGATCGCCACCAGGAAGACCGCGGCGGCAACCCCGCTCGCGGTATAGAGACAGTCGAGAGCTTTCCGCATCATCGCCTTTCCGGCCGGACGCCACGCGCGCGGCCCAATCAACATCGACAAACGAAGGGGAGCCGACGCGATGCGTCGGCTCCCTCCCAGAGTGGCAGTCTTACTTGTTGTAGGCGTCGAGGATCGCCTTGGCGTCCGCGCCGCCCTGCTTCGCCCAGTCGGCGACGATCACCTTGCCGGCGGCCTGGAACGCGGCCTTCAGCTCCGGCGACGGCTTCTGCACGACCATGCCGTTGTCGACCAGGATCTTGGTCTTGGCGGCGGTTTCGGCCTTGCTCATCTCCCAGCCGCGCTTCTCGGCGGCTTCGGCGGCCTTCAGCACCGCGGCCTGGTTCTTCGGCGAAAGCTTGGCGAACGCGGCGGTGTTGACCGCGATCACGTTCTTCGGCAGCCAAGCCTGGACGTCGTAGTAGTACTTGACGAAGTCCCAAGCCTTCGACGACGAACCGGTCGACGGCGAGGTCATCATCGCGGCGACCTGGCCGGTGGCGAACGCCTGCGGGATGTCCGGCACTTCGACCTGGGTGGGCACCATGCCCATCTCGACCGCGAGCTTCTGCAGGATCGGGTTGTAGGCGCGCATCTTCACGCCCTTAAGATCGCCCGGAGTGGACGCGTCGAACTTGGTGTAGAGGCCCTGCGGCGGCCACGCGACGGAATAGAGCACCTTGATGTGCTGCTTTTCGAGGAGCTTCTCGACCACCGGGCGCGAGGCCTGCCAGAGCTTGGCGGCATCGTCGTAGTTGGTGGCGAGGAACGGCAGGGAATCGACGCCGAACACCGGGTTTTCGTTGGCGAGCAGGGAGAGGAAGAACTCGCCGACCGGCACCTGGTTGCTGCGGATCGCATTCTTGATTTCCGCGTGCTTCACCAGCGAGCCGCCGGAGTGCACGACGATCTTGAGGTCGCCGCCGGTGGCTTCCTCGACGTCCTTGGCGAACTGGCGGACGTTGATGGTGTGGAAATCGGCCTCCGCATACGGGGTCGGCATGTTCCAGGTTTCGGCCTGCGCCGAGCCAGCTCCGAGAAGCGAAGCGGCGGCAGCGGCCAGCGCCATTTTGCGCAGTGACGGCATCATGTGAAACTCCCTGTTGTTCATTTTGGACCCACGAAACGCGGGCACATTTTAATCAGATCGGAGAGGGTCCGCCAAGTGTTGATGAAGAAACGGGCAATTTCGCGCGACAGGAAAGGCCCCAAGCCGGGTTTTGCGGCTGATTTCCGCAGGGCGGCGGCAGTCCGCATCAATTCGATTGATGCCGCTTCAAGAAAAATCATCGCGACTCGTTAGCGTTCGCCACCAGGTTGCATTCAAAATACTTATTGCGGTCTATCAGATTTGCCGATACCGCCTCGGATTGCACCAAGACAAATGCGCCGCCAAGTGGTATGCCGGATTCATGCTGAGCTATGACCTCACCCACTGGACCACCTTCGCCCTCGCCTCGCTGGCGCTCAACGTCGCGCCCGGCCCCGACCTTGCGCTGATCATGGCGCACACGATCAAGGGCGGCCGCCGCGCCGGCGCCGCCGCGATGATGGGCGTCTGG
>LUYR01000157.1 GCA_001603335.1 Rhodospirillales bacterium Alpha_05
CGGGCGAGCTCGGCGCGGGCGCGGGTCTCGGCCGCGGCGCGGCCCATGCCCTTCACCTTGCGGAGCGCCAGGGCGACGTTGTCGAGCGCGTTCAGGTGATCGAACAGGTTATAGTCCTGGAAGATCATCCCAACCTGCTGGCGGTAGGCATAAAGCCCCTTGCGCGAGCGGACGTCGACCGCCTGACCGTCGAGGCGGATCGTGCCCGCATCGGGGATGTGGAGGAAGTTGAGGCACTGCAGCAGCGTGCTCTTGCCGCCGCCCGACGGGCCGATCAGCACCTTCATCTCGCCGCGCTTCACGCTGAACGAAACGCCGGAGAGAATCGGCTTGCCGCCGAGGGTTTTTGCGAGGTTCTCGACCTCGAGGATCGGGGTTTCGCTCATCAGCGCGCCTCCTGCGGTCCGAAGCCCGGGACGGCGACGTGGCGTTCGAGCATGCGCAGCGCGCGCACGCCCACCCAGGTGAGGATGAAATAGATCCCGCACGCGGCCAGGGCCAGCGCCAGGTGTTGATAGGTTCGGGTGGCGACGAACTGGGTCCGCGCCATGATCTCGGTCGCGCCCAGGACGAACGCAAGGGCGGAATCCTTGAGGATGATCGAGTACTCGTTGGACCAGCCGGGCAGCGACAGGCGCAGCGCCTGGGGCAGGACGATGTTGAAGATCGCCTGCCGATCGGTGAAGCCGAGCGCCGAGGCGGCGCGGAACTGCCCCTTGGAGAGCGACAGGATCGCGCCCCGGAAGATCTGCGACTGATACGCGCCCGAGGCCATGCCGAGCACCAGGGTGGCGGCGGTGAGCGCGTCGATGTTCCACGAGAACGCCTGGAACAGGCCGAAGTAGAACAGGAACAGCAGCACCAGGATCGGCACGCCGCGGAAGAACCAGACGTAGGCGCGCACCAGCCAGCCGAGCGGCTTCGGCCCATAGACCTGCGCCACCGCCATCGGCAGGCCGATCGCGAGACCGATGAACATCCCCCCCAACACCGCCGCCACCGTCAAGCCGGTGCCGCCGAGCAGATAGGGGATCGCCCCGATCACAACCTCGAACGCCTGATTCATACCACCGCCATCACTTCGTGAGTTCCCCCGAGGGCTTTTAACCCAATGCGGACGACAAAGCAAAGGCGCGGCCACGGGAATGGCCGCGCCTCCCATCGGACAAGAAACGGATTGGGAATTCGCTCCGGTGAGTCGGCTGGCGCTGCGCTTCGAGAACCGACGCGCAGCGGACGTGAAGTCCGTGAGCATCGGAAGCGCAGAAAGCGGCGCCAGACGGTCGCCGGAGTAGAATTCCCGGCCGTTTCTTAGGGTTTATATTTCGCCTTCAGTTCTTCCCACTTCGGGCTCTTCATCAGGCGCGCGTAGCCTTCGTTGAGCTTCTTCAGGAGGGCCGGATCGTTCTTGCGCACGGCGCAGCCATAGGCCTCCTCGTCGCCGAAGGTACCGGCGATCTTGAGCGGCTGGCCGCTCTTGATCGCGTCGTTGGCCGGGGCTTCGTTCATCCCCGCGGCGTCGATGCGACCGTTGAGCACGTCGCCCAAGGCCATCTGGGCAGCGGAATACTGGCGCGCCTCGAAGTTCCACTTCGGCTCTTTCTTCCGGGCTTCGGCGAGCCACTGCTCTTCCGCCGTGCCCTGCTGCAGGCCGAGCTTCTTGCCGCCGGTGAGAACCTGCTCCGAGGTCAGCTTCGAGTCCTTCTTGACCACGAAGACGTTGACCACCTTCCAATAGGGATCGGTGAAGCTGACCTGCTCGGCGCGCTTCGGGGTGATGCTCATGCCCGAGCAGATGAAATCGATCTTGTTCGCCATCAGGCTCGGGATGATGCCTTCCCACGCGACCGGCTGGTGCTTGACCTCGAAGCCCATCTCCTTGGCGATCCAGTCGACCGCCTCGACGTCGAAGCCCTTGGCCTTGCCGTCGGTGTCGATGAACGCGAACGGCGGGAACGCCGCGTCGATGCCGTTCACCAGGGTTTCGGCGTGCGCCGAAGCCGCCATCGTCACCGCCGCGACGCCGGCCAGCAGAAGGGTAGTCGTCTTTTTCATGTTCTCACCCATGTCGATTTTCCACGCGCCGCCGCGAACTCCCCCGCCGCCGCACCGGGCAAAAGACTATCCTCTGATGCGATGGAAGGCAATTGCCGCCGCACGCCCACGCATTGGGCAGATCCACCCGGCGCGCCAACCGATGCTTGAAGCTCCGGGGCGACCGGGTTACTTCATTCTCAACGATAATTTTCCACCGGGAGGATCGCCGCGATGCGGATGGAAACCGAGGTCAAACTCGACTACAAGGACGTTCTGATCCGGCCGAAGCGCTCGCGCCTGACGTCGCGCTCGGCGGTCGAACTCGCGCGCACCTTCCGCTTTCCCCATGCGCCCGGCAACTGGACCGGCGTGCCGATCATCGCGGCGAACATGGACACCGTCGGCAGCTTCGCGATGGCCGACGCGCTTTCGGGCTTCGGCCTGATGACCGCGCTGCACAAGTTCTACGACGTCGCCGACTACGCCGACTATCTCCTCGCCCGCCGCGCCGCGGGCACGAAGGAAGGCCTCGCGCCGGAAGACAGCGTCTTCCTCTCCTTCGGCATCACCGACGCCGACCTCGAAAAGCTCGACGCGGTCGCCGCCGACCTGAAAAACCGTGCGGGCGCGGCCCCCCGCTTCATCTGCCTCGACGTCGCCAACGGCTACTCGGAGCGATTCGCCGAGATCGTCCAGACGGTGCGCGGCCGTTATCCCGACGCGGTGCTGATGGCGGGCAACGTCGTCACCGGCGAAATGACCGAGCAGTTGGTGCTTTCCGGCGCGGACATCGTCAAGGTCGGCATCGGCCCGGGCTCGGTCTGCACCACCCGCAAGATCACCGGCGTCGGCTACCCGCAGCTTTCGGCGGTGATCGAATGCGCCGACGCGGCGCACGGGTTGAACGGCATGGTCTGCGCCGACGGCGGCTGCACCGTGCCGGGCGACGTCGCCAAGGCGTTCGCGGCGGGCGCGGACTTCGTGATGCTGGGCGGCATGCTCGCCGGGCACGACGAGGGCGGCGGCAAGCTGATCACCCGGCGCTTCCTCACCCACGAACTCGACGCCAACGACCGCCAGATGGTGCGCGAGGAAAAGACCGTGGAGTTCTACGGCATGAGCTCGGAAGCAGCGATGAGCAAGCACTACGGCGGCGTCGCCAAATACCGCGCGAGCGAGGGCAAGCGGGTCGAGCTGCCCTATCGCGGCGCGGTGGCGGACACGGTGCAGGAGCTCCTCGGCGGCCTACGCTCCACCTGCACCTACGTCGGCGCGCTCCGGCTCAAGGAGCTCTCCAAGCGCGCCACCTTCGTGCGCGTCAGCCAGCAGATCAATAACGTGTTCGGCAGCTCCTGACGCATACCCCGGTAGGAAAACCACAACAAAACGTTCACGCCTGAATCCCGCGCGGGGTGGCTAAACTCCGCCGGGTTCGGGGTGGGGTGCGTTCGGTTTTCCGGGGTTCGTCTTCGATGGGTTCTTCTTCTTTCCACGCAACGGCGGGCGTCGCGCGCCCGTGGCGTTTCGGCATTCGCAAAAAGATGTGGGCGACCTTCGGCGCGATCGCGCTGGTGGTGGTCGGCGCGACCCTGGTGTCGTGGTCGAGCTATCGCGAAACCGACCGCTCGATGAGCCGCATCGTCAATCGCACCCTGCCGCTGATGTCCCGGCTTTCCGACCTCGCGCGGATGTCGCAACGGATGCTGGCGCTGACCCCGACGGCGCTGATCGCCGACGACGTCGCCGCGATCGAGCGCTCGGCGGCGAGCTTCGGCATCGCCCAGGCGCAGTTCGCGGACGCCCTCACCCAGATGAACGGCGAAACCGCGCTGCAAGGCGAGCTCGGCGAAATGCGCGCCGCCGCCGCCCGGATCGACGCCGACCTCGCGCTGCTGCTCTCGGCACAACGCCAGCGCATCCGCCTCGCCGCATCGTTCGCCGCGATCAGCGACCAGGTCGACGTGCTGCACCAGGAATATCGCCTCATGGCGGATTCGGCGGAGGGCGCGCGCCCGAAGGCGCGGCAATTCCTCCTCCTCACCAACCGCAGCCTCGTCGGCCTGTCCGAAATCGGCCGCACCGACAGCATCGACGGCGTCGAAGCGCTTTCCAGCCGCCTCCGCCCCACCCTCGAATCCATGCGCGCGCTGCTCGCCCACCCCGACCTCAAGCCCCTCGGCCAGGGCGCGGTGCGGATCGTCGCGCGCACCGAGAACCTGACCTATGGCGAAAGCTCGCTGACCGCGCTGCGGGAGCGCGAACTCACCACCCGCGCGCTGGCCGAGATCCGCCTCGCCTCCCTCTCCCGCGCCTCCGCCGACCTCGAGGCGACGGTCTCGCGCCTGCTGGAACGGATGGCGGCGCAGACCGTGGCCGAGCGCGAGCAAACCGCCGATAGCCTCGACCGCAGCCAGTCGCTGCTGCTGGTGTTGGGGTTGGGCTGTGCGCTGGGGTCGCTCGGCGTGGCGTTCTTCTACCTCGGCCACGGCCTGCTCGACCGCCTCGCCCGCCTCGGCGCGACGATGCGCCGGATCGCGGGCGGCGATCTCGACTCCGAGATCGACACCGGCGGCCGCGACGAACTCGGCGACATGGCACGCGACCTCGCGGTGTTCCGCGACGCGATGGCGAAGAACACCCACATCGCCTCCCACGACATGCTCACCGGGCTGGGCAACCGCGCCATGCTCGACACCCACGTAACCCGGCGGATCGCCGCCGGCGGATCGGGCGCGGTGCTGTTCTTCAGCCTCGACGGCTTCCGCGACATCACCGAGACCTTCGGCTTCGATACCGGCGACGCGGTGCTGCGCCTGCTCGCCGAGCGCCTCAAGACCACGGTACGCCCCGGCGACGTCGCGGCGCGCATCGGCCAGGACCGCTTCGTCGTCGCCGCGCCGGAACTAACTGTCGAAGCCGACATCGAGGCCTTCGCCGCGCGCCTCGCGGCGGCGCTGCGAAAGCCGCTGCGCTTCGAAGACCTGGATTTGGAAATCGACCCATTCGCGGGCGTGGCGCGCTACCCCGAAGACGGCGCGGAATCCGAAATCCTGCTGCACCGCGCCGACATGGCGCTGCGCGCGGGCCTCGACGACCGGACGCGGCGCGAGGCGGCGCTCTACACCGCCGAAATCGGCGAGAACGCGGAGAAGCGCCGCGACATCCGCACCGATCTGAAGCTCGCGATCGAGCGCGGCGACTTCGTCCTCCACTACCAGCCGAAGATGCGCATCCGCACCGGCCGGATCGAAGGCGTCGAAGCCCTGGTGCGCTGGAACCACCCGCAGAAGGGCGCGATCAGCCCGGCGGACTTCATCCCCCTCGCCGAATCGAGCGGCCTGATCCTCCCCCTCGGGCGCTGGATTTTGCGCGAGGCGTGCCGTCAGGCGCGGGCCTGGGTGGACATGGGCCTGGAGCCGATGCGGGTGGCGGTGAACATCTCGCCGGTACAGTTCCTCCGCGACGACATGGCCGAGGCGGCCCGCGACGCGCTGTTCGAGACCGGCCTCGACCCCGAACTCCTCGAACTCGAAATCACCGAGGGCGTGCTGCTGCACCACGAGGACAACGTCGCGGCCAGGATGCGCGCCTTGCGCGACATGGGCGTGCGGCTCTCGATCGACGACTTCGGCACCGGCTACTCCAGCCTCTCCTATTTGAAGAAGCTGCCGGTCAACACCCTGAAGATCGACCAAAGCTTCGTCCGCGGCATCGAGGCGGACAACGACGACGCGCGGATCTGCACCGCGATCATCGGCCTCGCCCACGACATCGGCCTCGAAGTCGTGGCGGAAGGCATCGAGTGGCAGAGCCACATCGACTTCCTGCAGAACCAGGCCTGCGACGTCGGCCAGGGCTACTTCATCAGCCGCCCGCTCCCCGCCGAAGCCTTCCCCGCCTTCCTCGAAACCTGGAAAGCCGAGCGTCTCGCACTGCGCGAAGTCGCGTCGTAACCCAGCGCAGGCCGTTCAGAACGGCACGGCGACGGCACGGCTCCATACCGGCTCTCCCGCCCGCGAGACGCGATGGAGCACGAGCGATCTCTCGGTTTCCCACACCGCTTCGAGTCTTCCCACCCCGGCCTCCTCCTCGAAGACTATCTGCTCCGCGCCGCCGGGACCGAGAACTTCGACGCGGTCGATGGCGGTCTCCATGAAGGGCCCCACGCGGCAAACCCTGGTGGACACCCGCGCGGAGCGCTGCCCTTCGGGTGAAATCGCGATACCGTGCCCCAAAATCTCGCAGGGTGCCGCCGCGAGCAGCGCCCACCAAGCCGCGAGCACCAACGGCGCGAACACGATGCTCCACAAAAGGAGCGCGTACAGATGAATCCTGAACCGCCGCATGGTTAGTTCGGCGTGTCGAACAGGCCGGGCGGCGCCACCTGGCGGCGGACGACGCGGCGGAGCGCGATGCTGGTCTGGATGCGGGTGACGCCGGGGAGGCGCGACAGCGTCTCCTTGTGGAGGCGTTCGTAGTCCTCGGCGTCTCGCGCGACGACACGCAGCAGGTAGTCCGACTGCCCCGACATCAAATAGCAGTCCATGATCTCCGGGCAATCCTTCACCGCCGCCTCGAACGCCGAGAGGAAATCCTCGGTCTGCCGGTCGAGGGTGATGTGGACGAAGATGCTGAGCTTGTGGCCGAGCGCCGCCTCGTTGATCAGCACCGTGTAGCTGCGGATCACCCCTTCGGATTCGAGGTTCTGCACCCGGCGCAGGCACGCGGAAGGCGAAAGGTGGACCCGACTGGCCAACTCGACGTTGGTGATACGCCCGTCGTCTTGAAGCGTGCGCAATATTTTCACGTCGATGTCGTCGAGCATTGGCGCATTCCGTTGCAAAAGTTGAGATATGACGCAATTTCGTGCGAAAATATCGCCGTTTCGCGCCTCACTTTGCAAGGATTTTCAGCCCCTCCACGGATATAATCGGCGCATTCCATTTACTCCTTTAGGCAAGGATCGCGACCACCATGCGCATCGGCGTCCCCACAGAGATCAAAAACCACGAGTATCGTGTCGGGCTGGCTCCCGCCGCGGTCCGCGAACTCGCGCACCGCGGCCATGAAATCCTCGTCCAGTCGGGCGCGGGCCTCGGCATCGGCGCGACCGACGCCGACTACGCCGCCGCTGGCGCCAAGATCGTCGCCGACGCCGCAACGGTGTTCGCCGACGCCGAAATGGTGATCAAGGTCAAGGAACCGCAGCTCGCCGAGTGCAAGATGTTGCGCAAGGGCCAGGTTCTGTTCACCTACCTCCACCTCGCCCCCGATCCGGAACAGGCCGCCGCGCTGATGGCCTCGGGCGTCACCGCGATCGCCTATGAAACCGTCACCGCCGCCGACGGCAGCCTGCCGCTGCTCGCGCCGATGAGCGAAGTCGCTGGGCGGATGTCGATCCAGGCTGGCGCGCATGCGCTCGAAAAGGCCCAGGGCGGCCGTGGCGTGCTGCTGGGCGGCGTGCCGGGCGTCGCGCCGGGCAAGGTGGTGATTTTGGGCGGCGGCGTCGCCGGCACCAACGCCGCGCACGTCGCGCTCGGCTCGGGTGCGGACGTCACCATCATCGAAAAGTCGCTGAGCCGCATCCGTCACCTCGACGCGATCTTCGGCGGTCGCACCAAGACCGTCTATTCGACCATGGACGCGGTGGAAGCCCACGTCACCACCGCCGACCTCGTCATCGGCTCGGTGCTGATCCCGGGCGCCAACGCGCCGAAGCTGGTCACCCGCGCGCTCTTGAAGAAGATGATGCAGGGCTCGGTGATCGTCGACATCGCGATCGACCAGGGCGGCTGCCTCGAAACCAGCCGCGCCACCACCCACGACGCTCCCACCTTCGTCGAGGAAGGCGTGATCCACTATTGCGTCGCCAACATGCCGGGCGCGGTCGCGCGCACCAGCACGCTGGCGCTCAACAACGCCACCCTCCCCTACGCCATCGCGCTCGCCGACAAGGGCTGGAAGCAGGCGTTGGCGGATGACGCGGGCCTCAAGAACGGCCTCAACATCCACGAGGGCAAGATCACCTACAAGGCGGTTGCCGAGGCGCTCGGCCGCACCGCCGACTATTGCGCCGCCGCGGCCTGCGCCGCGTAACGGCTTACGGAAGTGGCGCGCGGGACCTCTCGCGCGCAACGGCTCTCCAGAGGTCGGTATTTCTGGAACCCGGCGCCCGGCTCATCGAGGCGCGGCGCTGGGAGACTGGTTTGTTTTGTTCCACAGGATAAACTTTCAACGGCCCGTCGGCTTTCCGGCGGGCCGCTTTTTTTGCCGATTGACCCGAAGAGGGCCGCGGCATAATCAGGCGGACATGAACACACGCACCCCCAAGGTCGGCATCGTCAACCTCGGCTGCCCGAGCGCCCTCGTCGATTCCGAGCGCATCCTCACCCGGCTGCGCGCCGACGGCTACGCGATTTCCGGCAGCTACGTCGACGCCGACGCGGTGATCGTCAACACCTGCGGCTTCCTCGACAGCACCAAGGCGGAATCCCTCGAGGCGATCGGCGAGGCGCTGGGCGAGAACGGCAAGGTGATCGTCACCGGCTGCCTCGGCACCGACCACGCCGAAATCCGCGCCGCGTTCCCCGAGGTCTTGGCGATCACCGGGCCGCAGCGCTACGAGGAGGTGGTCGCGGCGGTGCATGCCGCAGCACCGCCCAACGCCAATCCGCTCACCGCGCTGGTGCCGCCCGAGGGGATGCGCCTGACGCCGCGCCACTACGCGTACTTGAAGATCTCCGAAGGCTGCGACCACGGCTGCGGCTTCTGCGCCGTGCCGCGCCTGCGTGGGCCGCTGGTCAGCCGCGCCGCGGGCGCGGTGATCAC
>LUYR01000158.1 GCA_001603335.1 Rhodospirillales bacterium Alpha_05
GGATTGGGTACTGCCGACCACCGAGCCCTACCCGTTCGACGACGATGCCGTCGCGGCGCTCCGGGCGTCGCTCGGCCGCCGCAGCGTCGCCCTGTTGGATGGCGAGGCGGTCGCCTGGTACGGCAGCCGCGCGATCACCGCCCTGCCGCTGCTCTGCGGCCTGAAGCGCCGCCTCCTCGACAGCGACGCGGCGGGTTCCTAAATCCTTTGCAACCGCAACGGAGGAACTTCCATGACCACAGCCACCGCACTGTTCGGCGCCGGATGCTTCTGGGGGGTCGAGGCCCGCTTTCGCAAGCTCCCCGGCGTCGAGGACGTGACCGTCGGATACTCGGGAGGCACCACCGAGAACCCGACGTATCGCGAGGTCTGCAACCACGGCACCGGCCACGCCGAGGTCGCTCTGGTGACCTACGACATCGACAAGACCTCCTACGAAGCCCTGCTCGACGCGTTTTTCGCGATGCACGACCCAACGCAGGTCGACCGCCAGGGGCCCGACGTCGGCCGCCAGTACCGCTCGGTGATTTTCTTTGCCGATGCGATGCAGGAAGCCGAAGCGAAGGCCAAGGTGGCCGAGCTCGAACACGCGGGGAAATATTCGCGCCCGATCGCGACCGAGATCGAGCCCGCGGGCGCGTTCTGGCCCGCCGAGGATTATCATCAACGCTATCTCGAGAAAAACGCCGGATCGCACTGCCATTGAGGTCAACGGCAGCGGGCGACGCGGCTCAGGCTTGGCTCACACGGTCGTCAATGCAGAGTCACGTCGCCCTTGATCGGCGAGGACTCCCAAGTCCAGGATGGCTCCGCGGCGCGGAGTGCGTCCTGGAGTTCCGCCCAATACGGCATGCCGCCCAACTGGTCGATCAACTGATCGAGCAAGCCGGTCATGGTGTGGGTGAACACCCCCTCGTCCCGTGCAACCGTATTGAGGACGAGGCAGGATTCCGAAACGTCGCGCATGATCGCGCCGGCGCGCGCCTCGGCACTCTTCGGCAGGACGACGGTGATCGGTTCGTCCGCGGTCTTCATCGTCGAGAGAACCCGCCCGAGGACGTGTTCCCGCACCTGATCGTCGAAGGTCCGCGCGGCATCCTCGCCGCCCTGGAGGACAACGACGTCCCGCAGGTGCCGCAGACCTGAAAGTATCCCGGTTACGGCGGCCTCGCGCCCCGACAGCTTCGCTGCGGTCTTGACCGAGGCACCGATCATCCGGTGGATGGTTTCCTGTGTGTTGGACATAGCGATATCCTCTCAGAAGCGATATCAGGCCCTTGCGCCGGCGCAACCGTCTCAAGACGCATCGCGCTCGGCCCGTGCGGCGGCCCGTCAGGCGGCGCCACTCCCGCACATTTTGATATGTGGTAATCCCCAACGCCCCTGGCAACGGGTCGGTTCCTACCCCCCACCCCGAGTGTGGGTTTAGGCCGGTGCGTGTATCGCGACATTGGACTTCGCGGCGGTGCCGGGTTAAAAGGGCCGATCTCCGCGATGACGGTTGCGTGTCGGGGGCGTTGCCGCCTTATGACCGCCGACCGATACGAAAACATAAGGAAGGCCCGGGTGAACGAAACGAACGCTTCGGATGCGGCGCTGGAAGTCATCGACCTGCACAAGCGCTTCGGCACCATCGAGGTGCTGAAGGGGGTGTCGCTCTCGGCGCACACCGGCAACGTGATCTCGATCATCGGCTCGAGCGGATCGGGCAAAAGCACCCTGCTGCGCTGCATCAACCTGCTCGAATCTCCCAACGGCGGGCGGATTCGTTTCGACGGCGAGGAACTCCAGCTGAAGGAGTCGCCGGCCGGCCTGGTGACCTCCAACGCCAAGCAGCTGCAACGACTTCGCGCGGGTGTCGGCTTCGTCTTCCAGAGCTTCAACCTCTGGCCCCACATGACCATCCTCGAAAACATCATCGAGGCGCCGATCCACGTGAAGGGCGTCGCCCGTGCCGAGGCGATCGCCAGCGCCGAGGCGCTGCTGGCCAAGGTCGGTCTCTCCGAGCGCCGCGACTTCTACCCCAACCATCTCTCCGGCGGCCAGCAGCAGCGCGCCGCGATCGCCCGCTGCCTCGCGATGGAGCCCAAGGTCCTGCTGTTCGACGAGCCGACCTCGGCGCTCGACCCCGAGCTCGTCAACGAAGTCCTGCAGGTGATCCGCAGCCTCGCCGAGGAAGGCCGGACGATGCTGATCGTCACCCACGAAATGCGCTTTGCACGCGAAGTTTCGAGCCACATCATGTTTCTCCACCAGGGCCAGGTCGAGGAGTTCGGGCCGCCGTCGCAGGTGTTCACCGCGCCGAAGTCGGACCGCTGCCGCCAGTTCCTGGAAAATCATTTGAACTAGGGTGCCGCCACGGCGGGACGGCCGGGCGTTTTTTACGTATCAACACCTTCAGGGGAGATTTCCGGTGAAGACTTGGATTCGTTCAGTGCTGTTTCTCGGCGCGCTGGCCGTCTGCGGCTCCGGCGCGGCCCAGGCCAAGGATGTCCTGCGGATCGGTTCGGAGGGCGCGTATCCGCCCTTCAACATGATCGACAAGGACGGCAACCTTCAGGGCTTCGACATCGACATCGCGAAGGCGCTCTGCGACGAGATGAAGGTGGAATGCAAGTTCGTCACCCAGGACTGGGACGGCATCATCCCCGGCCTGCTGGCGAAGAAGTACGACGCCATCGTCGCCTCGATGTCCGACACTCCGGAGCGCCGCAAGGCCGTCGCCTTCTCCAACAAGTACTACTCCAACATGCTCCGCTTCGCCGCGCCCAAGGGCACCGCGTTGAAGCCGACCGCCGAAGGCATGAAGGGCAAGACCATCGGCGCGCAGCGCGCCACGATCGCCGCCCAGTACGCCAAGGAAAAGTTCAAGGGCTCCGAACTCAAGGTCTACGACACCCAGGAAAACGCCTGGCTTGACCTCGGTGCCGGCCGCACCGACGCGGTGCTTGCCGACATGCTCGTCGCCTACGAGTGGCTGAACACCCCGGAAGGCCAGAACTACGCCTTCCTCGGCGACTCCTTCGACATCGACGATCACATCGCGATCGCCGTGCGCAAGCAGGACAAGGATCTGGTGAAGAAGCTCAACGCCGCGATCGACGCGATCCGCGCCAACGGCACCTACGCCAAGATCAACGCCAAGTACTTCCCGTTCGATATCTATTGATCGAACGCCCATTCCGGCGCTGCCCCGGGGTTCCGGGGCAGCGGCCGCGTGTTTCAGGTAGCGGAACCGCCCAATGATCGACTTGCACGGATTTGGCAGCCAACTGGCGATGGGCGCGGCGATGACCGTGGAGATCGCGCTTGGAGCCTGCGCCCTCGGCCTCGTCCTCGGTCTCGGCACCGCGGCGATGCGCCTTTCGGGCATCAAGCCGCTGGTCGGGGTCGCCAAGACCTACACCACGGTGATCCGGGGCATCCCCGAGCTTCTGGTGGTCCTCCTCGTCTATTTCGGCTCGGCGCGCATCCTTACCGGCATCGCCGAAAGCTTCGGCTCCGACGACTACGTCGAGCTCTCCCCCTTCGTCGCGGGCGTGATCGCGCTTGGCCTCACCTTCGGCGCCTATGCGTCCGAAGTTTTCCGCGGCGCGTTCCTCGCGGTGCCGAACGGCCAGCTCGAGGCGGCGCGCGCGCTCGGGATGTCGCAGGGACACGCCTTCCGCCGCATTCTCCTGCCCCAGGTCTGGCGCATCGCGCTGCCGGGGCTTGGCAACCTCTTCCTCGTGCTGTTGAAGGACACCTCTCTGGTGTCGGTGGCGGGGATGGAGGAGCTGATGCGCAAGACCTCGATCGCGGTCAGCTTCACCAAGGAACCCTTCACCTTCTATGCCGTCGCGACGGTGATGTACCTCGGCATGACGGTGATCTGCACTGCCGCGCTGCACATCATGGAGCGGCGCGCCAACCTGGGCTACCGCCCGCTGACGACGGCCTGAGCCCATGGACGACATCATCGAACGCCTGCCCGAGATGCTCATCGGCGCGGTCACCACGATCGAGCTGACGCTTCTCGCCCTCGCCTTCGGCATCTGCCTTGCGGTGCCCGCGGCCCTCGCGCGGACCTCGCGCCTGTGGTGGGTGCGTGCCGTGCCCTACGCCTACATCTTCGTCTTCCGCGGCTCGCCGCTGCTGGTGCAGATGTTCCTGCTCTATTACGGCCTGTCGCAGTTCGAGTGGATCCGGTCGAGCATGCTCTGGCCGATCCTGCGCGAGCCCTACTGGTGCGCGGTGATCGCCTTCGCGCTGAACACCGGCGCCTACACCGCCGAGATCCTGCGCGGCGGCATCCAGTCGATCCCGAAGGGCGAGATCGAGGCGGCGAAGGCCTGCGGCATGTCGCCCGCGTTGATGACGCGGCGGATCGTGCTGCCGCGCGCCTTCCGCATCGCCTGGCCCGCCTACGGCAACGAGGTGATCTTCATGCTCAAGGGCTCGGCGCTCGCGAGCACCATCACCCTCCTCGACATCACCGGCATGGCGCGCAGCATCATCGCCGAGAACTACCTCTCGCTCGAGTTCTTCGGCCTCGCCGGGGTGCTGTACCTGCTGATCTCGTGGGCGTTCATGCGCATCCTCAAGATCGTGGAAATCCACCTGAGCGCGCATTTGGCTCCGCCGCCGCTGGCCTCCGCCACCCCTGAGTGAATTTCATGCGGTTTGAGCGTGCGTTCGTGCGCGGGTACGCTATGATGGCGACTACGAGACGCTAAGCTGTATCCTCGGGGGGTTATGTCGCTTTCCAACGAACGGACGGCACAGATGCGTCGGGCGTTGCCCGACGTGACGCTGTTCGACGTCACCGGCAAGGGTATCTTTGCCCTCGATTTCGACGACGACGGCCGCTTGGTCGCGGTCGGTTCGGTCGGGGCGGCGTTACTCGAGCAGGAACGCGAAGCGATCCTCGACCGCCTCCCCGAGCAGGTCTTCCCCGAAGCCGTGACCCTCGCCGTGCGCGATTGCGTGCCGCTCGCCGCGTTCACCACCCGGGTGTTCCAGACCCTCCAGCCGCAGGGCGGCATCCTCGACCGCACCATCGAATGGACCCTGCACGGCCTCGGCGTCGGCCTGGGGCGGATCGCGCTCCTCGAAGCCAACGACGTGACCGCGCGCAAGCGCAACGACAGCCGCCTGCGCAACATGGCGCGCGCCGTCGAACAAAGCCCGATCTCGGTGGTGATCACCGACGTCAAGGGCATCATCGAATACGTCAATCCCCGCTTCACCCAGATCACCGGCTACGGCTACGACGAAGCGATCGGCGAGACCCCCGCGATCGTCAAATCCGGCTTCACCTCGCCGCAGCAGTATCGCGAGCTGTGGGAGACCATCACCTCGGGGCGCGACTGGCGCGGCGAACTGCTGAACCGCCGCAAGAACGGCGACCTGTTCTGGGAGCACATCTCGATCTCGCCGATCCGCGACGATACCGGCGAGATCGTCCGCTTCGTCGCGGTGAAGGAAGACGTGACGATGCGCAAGGAGTACGAAAAGCGACTCCTTTACCAAGCCCACTACGACGACCTTACCAAGCTTCCCAATCGCCTCTTGAGCATCGACCGCCTGACCCAGGCGCTGGCGCGCGCGGATCGCAACCGCGAGCACGTCGGCGTCGCGTTCATCGACCTCGACAACTTCAAGAAGGTCAACGACACCCTCGGCCACACCTACGGCGACGACCTGCTGCGGGTCGCGGCGCGCCGCCTCGTCGGCTGTATCCGCGCCAGCGACACCGTCGGGCGCCTGGGCGGCGACGAATTCCTGATCGTGCTGCCCGATCTGCACGACCCGGCGCACGCGCTCTCGGTCGCCGACAAGATCCTCGAAGCGTTCCAGGAGCCGTTCCTGATCCTCGGCCACGCGATCACCACCACCGCGTCGGTCGGCCTGACGATCTTCCCCAACGACGGCCGCGAGGCCAACATCCTCCTGCGCAACGCCGACGCCGCGATGTATCGCGCCAAGGACGCCGGGCGCAACTGCTGCCGCACTTTCCACGCCGGCCTGAACGCCATCGCGATGCACCGCCTGCGTCTCGAATCCCTGCTTTCCGGCGCGCTCGAGCGGGGCGAAATCTTCGTCGTCTACCAGCCCCAGGTGGACACCCGCACCGGCAAGCTGATCGGCGCGGAGGCGCTCGCGCGCTGGCGCAGCCCCGAGCTCGGCATGGTCTCGCCGATGGACTTCATCCCGCTCGCGGAAGACAGCGGCCTGATCGAGCAGATCGGCAAGTTCGTGCTCGAAACCGCATGCGCCCAACTCGCCGTTTGGCGCGACCACCTGCCCGAGGGCATGCGCGTCGGCGTCAACGTCTCGTCGCGCCAGGTTGCGGTGCCGGGCTTCGCCGACATCGTCGACAAGGCCCTGGCCGACGCCGGCCTGCCTGCCCAATGCCTCGAAATCGAACTCACCGAGAGCCTGTTCGCGCTGCGGGTCGCGAGCGTGGTGGAAACCCTCAGCTCGCTCCGCGCGATGGGCGTCCGCCTCGCGGTCGACGACTTCGGCACCGGCTACTCCAGCCTTTCCTACCTGCGCGAGTTCCCGGTCAACACCGTCAAGATCGACCGGGCGTTCATGATCCCGGTGGGCGACGAAGCGGCGGATTCCCTGGTGCGCGCCATCGTCGCCATGGGGCACAGCCTCAATCTCCAGGTCGTCGGCGAAGGCGTCGAAACCGCACAGCAGCTCGCCTTCCTCCAGGAAATCGGCTGCGATGCGGTGCAGGGCTATTTCGTCGCCAAGCCGCTCCCGGCAGAGGCGTTCCTGCGCTTCGCCGCCCGCGCCTGATTGCCGACCCGCTCCCAACCTGCGATAGTTTCGGAAATCGATCCGGCCGACGTGGAGTCAGCGATGAAGACACGCAAGATCCTCGAACTCCTGGAAGAGGCCCTGCGCGGCGACGGCGCCAAACTCTCGCGCCGCGAACGCGAGATCCAGGACCTGCTCGACAAGCTGGTGGCGAAGGAAAAGAAGCTCCTCGAAGACCTCGCCGAGCCGCACGACGCCGACGAGATCCGCGCCCTCAACCTCAAGCTTCAGGTCAACCGCGCGCACCAGCACAAGGCCACCGCGGCGCTCGATTCCTGGGCGCTCTCCGACGACGTACCGCCGCCCGAGGCCGACGACCCGCACGCGTGACCCCCTAGGGCAAGAAGGCGTGCCCCTCGCCCATCGGTTCGAGGCCGAAGTGGCGCGCCAGGGTCTGGGCGATGTCGGCGAAGGTTTTGCGCGGGCCGAGTTCGCGCGGCTGCACGCCGGGGCCGAAGGCGAGGATCGGCACCCATTCGCGGGTGTGGTCGGTGCCGCTCCAGGTCGGGTCGCAGCCGTGGTCGGCGGTGATGATGACGATATCCTCGGGCCGAAGCCGTGCCTCCAGCTCCGGCAGGCGTTTGTCGAAGGCTTCGAGCGCCCCGGCATAGCCGAGCGGATCGCGGCGATGGCCGTAGAGGGTATCGAAATCGACGAAATTGGCAAAAATCAGCGCGCCGGACGGCGCGCTTTCCGCCGCTTTCAGGGTTTCGTCGAACAGCGCCATGTCGCCCGCGGCCTTGATTTCGGCGGTGGTGCCGCGATGCGCGAAGATGTCGCCGATCTTGCCGATGGCGATCACCTCGTGCCCGGCGGCTTTGAGCGCGTCCATCAGGGTCGGCGGCGGCGGCGTGGCGTAGTCCTTGCGGTGCGAGGTGCGCACGTAGTCG
This sequence comes from Rhodospirillales bacterium Alpha_05, assembly GCA_001603335.1. Lineage (GTDB taxonomy): Bacteria > Pseudomonadota > Alphaproteobacteria > Rhodospirillales > Rhodospirillaceae > Oleispirillum. The sequence continues at coordinate 7,701 of LUYR01000158.1, forward strand.
CCCGGTTTGCCGACGAAGGGGCGCGCGATCACCCGGCCGATGTTGTCGCCGTCGACCAGGGCACGGGCGACCTCGCAAACCCGATAGAGCCGCTCGAGGCCGAAGCTCTCCTCGTGCGCGGCGATCTGGAACACCGAATCCGCCGAGGTGTAGACGATCGGCTTGCCACTCGCGACGTGTTCGTCGCCAAGGCGCGCGACGATCTCGGTGCCCGAGGCGTGGCAGTTGCCGAGCACCCCCGGCAGCTCGCAACGCTGCACCAACGCATCGATCAGGGCATCGGGGAAACAGGGCACGGTCTCGGGGAAATACCCCCAATCGAAGCGCACCGGCGCGCCCATCATCTCCCAGTGGCCCGACGGCGTGTCCTTGCCGTTGCTGACCTCGGCCGCCGCACCGTGCGCGCCACGGAAGCCGCCGACGC
>LUYR01000159.1 GCA_001603335.1 Rhodospirillales bacterium Alpha_05
TTGGGCTTTTTCGCGGGCTTGGGCGCGGCGGTCTCGGCGGTCTCGGCGAGACGCGCCTCGAGCACGGCGACGCGGGCGGCGAGCTTTTCCTGCTCCTCGCGGGCGAGGATCGCCATCGCGCGGATGGTCTCGAACTCCTCGCGCGGCACCACGTCGAGATCGGCAAGGGCGCGCTCGATGCGCGACTTCACCGCGGTTTCCACTTCGCTCTTGATGCCGTTGAGTGCAGTCGCGGCATCGCCGGCAAGGCGGGTGACGTCATCGAATATCCGGGACGGCATGGCGAATCCTCCTGATGGCGGCGCGCTCGGTCTGGCGTCGCCTTCCTCTTCTCATTATGATGGCGCGAACCCGCCCTGTCCATATCACCGGCGCGGGCAAATTCGGCATTTGCCGGAAATTTGCGAAGAACAACAAGGGGTCGGCTCATGTACGTGGTCACCGGCGGCGCCGGATTCATCGGTTCCAACATCGTCGCCGCGCTCGAGCGCCGCGGCATCGGCGACATCGTGGTGATCGACCGCCTGCGCCACGGCGACAAATGGCGCAACATCTCGAAGCGCTGCCTCGCCGACATCGTCCACCCCGACCGCACCCTGGAGTTCCTCGAATCCCAGGCCGGCAAGGTCGAGGCGGTGATCCACATGGGCGCGATTTCCTCGACCACCGAGACCGACGCCGACAAGATCCTCGCCAACAACTTTTCCCTCACCCTGGCGCTGTGGAAGTGGTGCACCGCGCGCGGCGTGCGATTCATCTACGCATCGTCGGCGGCCACCTACGGCGACGGTACCAAGGGCTTTTCCGACACCTTCGGCGAGGAGCCGCTCTCCCGCCTGCGGCCGATGAATCCCTACGGCTGGTCGAAGCACCTCTTCGACCGCCGCGTCGCGGCCAAGGTTGCGGCCGGGCTGCCGACGCCGCCGCAATGGGCGGGCCTGAAGTTCTTCAACGTCTACGGGCCGAACGAATACCACAAGGGCGCGCAGCAGAGCGTGATCGCGCAGGTCTACCCGCGCGCCGCCGCCGACGCCCACTGCCTGCTGTTCAAGTCGCACAATCCGGACTACGCCGACGGCGGCCAGATGCGCGATTTCGTCTGGGTCGGCGACTGCGCCGACGTGGTGATCTGGCTGCTCGACAACCCCAAGGTCAGCGGCCTGTTCAACCTCGGCACCGGCAAGGCGCGCTCGTTCGTCGACCTCGCGAGCGGCGTCTACCGCGCCCTCGGCAAGACCCCGAAGATCAAGTTCCTCGACACGCCGGTGGAAATTCGCGACCGCTATCAATATTTCACCCAGGCGGACATGCACTCCCTGCGCGCCGCGGGCTACGATCGGCCGTTCACCTCACTCGAAAGCGGCATCCAGCAGTATGTGGTCAACTACCTGCACACCGACGACCCCTACGTCTGACCGCTCCACCGGATTGATTTCATGCACGCTTCCCTGACTTTTCCGGCGATCGACCCGGTGGCGTTCGCCATCGGGCCGTTCGCCGTGCGTTGGTACGCCCTCGCCTACATCGTCGGCCTGGTCGGCGGCTGGCAGCTCGCCGCCCGTCTCGCGCGGCGCGGCTACGGCGGGATCAAGCCGGTCGACGTCGACGACTTTCTCACCTGGGCGACGCTGGGCGTGATCCTCGGCGGCCGGATCGGCTACGTGCTGTTCTACAATCTCGAATTCTACATCGAACACCCCCTCGCCGCCCTCGAAGTGTGGAAGGGCGGGATGTCGTTCCACGGCGGCTTCCTCGGCGTGGTGGTGGCGGTGCTGCTGTTCTGCCGCCATCGCGGCCTCAACCCCTTCGTCCTGGGCGACATCTGCGTCACCGTCGCGCCGATCGGCCTGTTCCTCGGCCGCGTCGCCAACTTCATCAACGGCGAGCTCTACGGCCGGATCGCGCCCGACGCGCCGTTCTCCATGGTGTTCCCCAACGGCGGGCCGCTGCCGCGCCACCCGAGCCAGCTCTATCAGGCGGGGATGGAGGGGATTCTCCTGTTCCTGCTGCTGATCACCGCGTGGAAGCTCGGCGGCGGTCGGCGTCCGAGCCTGCAGTTCGGCCTGTTCCTCGCGGGCTACGGCTGCGCCCGCATCGTCGGCGAGGTGTTCCGCCAGCCCGACGCGCAGATCGGCTACCTCTGGGGCGGCATCACCATGGGCCAGTTGCTCTCGCTGCCGATGGTGGCGATCGGCCTCGCGCTGGTCGCCCGCGCGCTGAAGCGCCCGCCCCTGCCCGAACCGTCATGACCATGGCGCTCGCCGAGGATCTCAAGGCGCGGATCGCGGCGGGCGGGCCGCTGCCCCTCGACGCCTTCATGGGGCAGGCGGTGCAGGCCTACTACCGCCGTCCGCGTGTGTTCGGCGCGGCGGGGGACTTCATCACCGCGCCGGAGATCTCCCAGGTGTTCGGCGAACTCGTCGGGCTGTGGTGCGCCCTGCGCTGGATCGCCGATGGCCGTCCGGCGCGCGCGATCCTCGCCGAATGCGGCCCCGGCACCGGCGCGCTGATCGCCGACGCGTTGCGCGCGGCGAAGGCCGCGCCGGGTTTTCTCGACGCCATCGAACTCCACCTCGTCGAGACCAGCCCCGCCCTCCGCGCGCGTCAGGCGGAGGCTTTGCACGGCTTCCCGGCGCGCTGGCACGACGGGCTCGAGACCCTGCCCGCCGACGCCCCGCTCTACCTCGTCGCCAACGAGTTCCTCGACGCCCTGCCGATCCGCCAGTTCGTGCGGCGCGGCGAGGCTTGGCGCGAGCGCCGCGTCGGCCTGGAAGCCAGCGGATTCGGATTCGTCGATGGTCCGGACGCCCTGCCGCCCGCCGACCTCCTCGCCACCCTGCCCCACCCGGCGGAAGGCGAAGTGCTCGAACACCGCCCCGCCGCCGACGCCTTCGCCCGCGACCTCGCGGCGCGGATCGAAGCCCAGGGCGG
>LUYR01000160.1 GCA_001603335.1 Rhodospirillales bacterium Alpha_05
GACGATGTTCTGGTCGAGCGCCGCCAGCACCATCGCCAGCAGCGCACCCGCCAGCACCGCGCGCGGGCGCGCCAGCCGGGGCTGCGGCGGGTTGGGAATCAACGGAATTGCGGGGGACTCGGACAACGGAACTTTCCTGAAACCGGCGCGGCGCAGCGCTCCCCCCAAGATAAGCCCGAAGCCCGACGACACGCCAGCGGCGCTTGCAGCTTTCCCGCCGCTCAGAGGTCGGAGCAGTCGACCCGGTTGGCGCGGCAGAAGGCCTCCAGCGTGTTGCGCAGCAGCATCGCGATGGTCATCGGGCCGACGCCGCCCGGAACCGGGGTGATCGCGCCCGCGACCTGGGAGGCGGCGGCGAAGTCGACGTCGCCGACGAGGTGCGATTTGCCGTCACCGTCGTCGACGCGGTTGATGCCGACGTCGATCACCGTCGCGCCCGGTTTGATCCAGTCGCCCTGGATGAAGTTGGGCTTGCCTACCGCCGCCACCAGGATGTCCGCCGCGCGGCAGACGCCCGGCAGGTCGACGGTGCGGGAGTGCGCCATCGTCACCGTGCAGTTCTCGCGCAGCAGCAGCGCCGCCATCGGCTTGCCGACGATGTTGGAGCGCCCGACCACCACCGCGGTCTTGCCCGAGAGGTCGCCGAGCGTGCGCTTGAGCAAGGTGATGCAGCCCAGGGGCGTGCACGGCAGCAGCGAGTGCTCGCCGGTGATCATCCGGCCGACGTTGATCGGGTGGAAGCCGTCGACGTCCTTTTCCGGCGAGATCGCGTGGATCACCACCGCCTCGTCGATGTGCTTGGGCAGCGGCAGCTGGACGAGAATGCCGTTGATCGACGGGTCCTCGTTCAGGCCCTCGATCAGGGTGATCAGCTGTTCTTCCGAGATGTCCTCGGGGCGGCGATAGGCCACCGACTTGAAGCCCGCCTCCTGCGCCTGACGCTCCTTGCTGCGCACGTAGACCTGGCTCGCTGGATCCTGGCCGACGAGAATCACCGCCAGACCGGGCGGAACCGAACGCTCGCGCTTGATGTTGGCGATGCGGTCCGCAAGCTCGGCGCGGATGTCGGCGGCGACGGCCTTGCCGTCGATGATCGTGGCGGTGGGCATGGCTTTGGGTAACCTCAAGAAGCAGCGGCGACGGAGTCTGCGATGCGCGGCAAAATACGCTCCGGCTCGCAGATCAGCGATAAAACTTTGTGGCGGTCGGTGGCGCCCGAGACGATCGCGATGTCGGACTTGGGAATGCCCCAAGACTTCGACAAAAGTTTGACCAGGGCGCGGTTGGCCTTGCCGTCTTCCGGCACCGCAGTGACCGACGCCCGGATCTCGGCGCCGCCGTCGGCGGTTTCGGCAAGGCCCTCGATGGCGTCGCGGCGACCTTTCGGCGTCAGGCGCACGGCAACCCGCAACCCGCCGTCGGCGGCCTTCACCGCATCCTCGAGCGCCGCCATCGGGCTAGAAGCCGATGTAGCGAATCGCGATGCGACCGAGAACGTTCTGGATGAACACGATCGCCAGCAACAGGACCACCGGGCTCAGGTCGATACCGCCCATGTCGGGCAGAACCCGGCGGATCGGCCGCAACAGGGGCTCGGTGATGCGGTAGAGGAAATCACCGACCATGTAGACGAAGCGGTTGCGGGTGTTGATCACCCCGAACGCAACCAGCCAGCTCATCACCGCCTGAACGATCACCATCCACACCAGAATGTTCAGCGCGATCTGGATCACCAGGATCAGGGGGCCGAGTACGATGTCCATGAATTCCGGCTCTCTCTTTGATTTTGTAGAGCCAGAAGGTAGCCTTTGCACGGTGTCGGCGCAAGGGCTGCACGAAGCGCTTGACAGGGCGAAAACAGATCAGCATTATCCCGGCCTCTGTTGAGGGGCCGTAGCTCAGATGGGAGAGCGCCGCAATCGCACTGCGGAGGTCAGGGGTTCGATTCCCCTCGGCTCCACCAAGTTTTAGAAGGGGTTGGTCACACCGTGACCAACCCCTTCGTCGTTTCCGCCCCGCTGCGATCTCTCCCTTCCCTCCGCCTCCAGCCTTCCGCCGCGCCGCGTGCCGTCTTCCCGCCGAACCGTCGAGTCCCCGAGAAGCCCGGTTGAATGGCCGGTGGGGCCGCATATATGCTTTGTCCATCAGCGGGATACGGAGGGACGGCAATGACCAAGCGGTTGGACGGCAAGCGGGCGTTGGTGACCGGCGCGGGACAAGGCATCGGCCGCGCCATCGCGCTCGCCTACGCCGCCGAGGGCGCGGCGGTGATCGCCACCAGCCGCACGCTGGAAAAAATGCGCGACCTCGAGGCTCACGGCATCGCGATTCGCCAGCTCGACGTCAGCGACGGAGCGGCGGTGGCGCGCGAGATGGCGGCCGCCCTCCCCCTCGATATTCTCTGCAACTGCGCCGGATGGGTACACCACGGCACGATCATGGAGTGCTCGGACGCGGACTGGGAGCGGAGCCTGCACGACAACGTCACCGCCTGCTTCTGGACGATGAAGGCGGTGCTCCCGGGAATGCTGGCGCGCGGCCAGGGCGCGATCGTCAACGTCGCCTCGGTGGCGTCGAGCATCACCGGCGTCGCCAACCGCGCGGCCTACGGCACCAGCAAGGCGGCGCTGATCGGCCTGACCAAGGCGACGGCGCGCGACGTGATCAAATCGGGGGTGCGGGTGAACGCGCTCTGCCCCGGCACCACGCTTTCGCCGTCGCTCGAAGACCGGATCAACGCAGCGGGCGACCCGGAACAGTCGCGCCGCGACTTCTCGGCACGGTGGAGGAAATCGCCGCAGCCGCGGTCTACCTCGCCGCCGACGAATCCGCGTTCATGACCGGCCAGACCCTGATCGTCGACGGCGGCCTGAGCCTCTGAGGGAGGCCGATCAGCCGGCCTCGAGCTGGAGCTCGACGCGGTCGCGCCCGGCGTGCTTGGCGCGATAAAGCGCGGCATCGGCCATCCGCACCAGATCCTCGGCCGCCCTGAGCGGCGACGGGATCGCCGCCGCGACACCGATGCTGACGGTGACGATGCCCGCCAACGTGCCCGCGTGCGGTAGCGCCAGCGTCCACACCGCCTTCTGGATCAGCCGCGCGATGCCGAGCGCCTCGTCGCAGGTGGTCTCGGGCAGCAGCACGACGAACTCCTCGCCGCCGTAGCGCGCGGCGATCTCGTCGGCGCGGCGGCCGCTTTTCGCGAGGATCTGCGCCACCGCCTGAAGGCAGCGGTCGCCCGCAAGGTGGCCGTAGCGGTCGTTGAAATGCTTGAAGTTGTCGAGGTCGAGCATCAGCAGCGCGAGCGGGCTGCCGGTGCGCTGGCCGCGCCGCCATTCCTGGTCGAGGCGGCAGTCGAAGGCGCGGCGGTTGGCGATGCCGGTGAGGCCGTCGGTGTTGCTCAGGGCTTCGAGGGTGGCGTTCGCCTCCTCGAGCGCGCGGGTGCGCTCCTCCACCAGTTCCTCGAGCTCGCGGGTGCGCTCGCTGAGGGCGTCGAGGGGATAGATCTCGCCGGCGCGCACCAGGCCATAGGGCACGGAGATGCCGCTATGGACGATTTTCCACCACCCTGCCTCGCGGCGGAAGATCAGCACCAGACGCACGGTCTTGCGCGAGAGGAAGGATTCCGCCATCGGCAGGTGGAAGTGGAAGAACCCGGTGGCGACGAACACGTCGTCGGCAAGGTCCTGGAAGGCAAGGTCGAGAATCTCGATGCGGATCGGCTCCGGCACCTGGGAGAAGTCCTGGCGAGTGATCCGCACCCATTCCGCAAGGTCGGTGACGAGCTCGTTGCCGCCACCGGCAAAGCCGCTGAAATCCTTGGAGAACATCTCGGTGAGGCGATCGTCGCGCCCCGCGTACATCTCGAGGTACGTAATGAACAACGATCGGATCAACGCTTCGCGTTCCGGTAGCATTGGTATCCCCAGCCTCGGATCCCCGGACCCCGGCGACGCGCCGCCGCCGACGTCCGCGTAGAGTTGAGTATACACAATCTATAATATTTGGTCGATTTGAATGACTGGCGCAGACATTTTCCTTCGTGCGCAGCCGCGAAAACTTGCGTTTTCCTCGTCGAAACCTTGCCGCCGCCGACACGGATCCGAGACGACGACCTGGAACGTCGGCGCTTTGCCCTAGTCGAAGCGCAGCGGCGACGCGCCGATCCAGCCGGGGAGTTGGTCGGGGCGGGCGGGAGCGAAGATTTCGTAATAGACGCAGCCCTCGGGCGCGCAGCCGAGCGCGGCATGGCGCGAACCCGGCGGGAAGAACGCGGACTCGCCCGCGTGGACGTCGAAGACCTTGCCGTCGACGCTGAGGGTGATCCAGCCCTTGATCATCACCAGGAGTTGCTCGTTGTCGTGCCAGTGGGTCACGCCGTCGAAGGTCGCGCCCGCCTCGGTGGTCACCAGGACCATCGAGAGCTTGTCGCCACAGACCCCCTTGCGCGACGCGCCGGGTTGCATCCCGGCCGTGACGGTGGGAAGTTTCTCCCAATCGATCAACATCTTGAAGCACCCCTGTGATGACCTCGGAACACGCGCCATGATACGCGCGAATCACCCGCGCCTCAAACCGCGTCGAGGCCGTATTTGCGGATCTTGTCGAACAGGGTCGACTTCGCGACATTGAGCTGCTTCGCGGTTTTCACCCCGTTGCCATTCTGCCGCGCGAGCTCGTCGGCGATCAGGGAACGCTCGAACGCCTCCACCGCTTCCGACAGCGACAGCCGCGCCTCCGCAGCGCCGGGCGGCGCGTCGATGCCGAGCACGTGGCGCTCGGCGGTGTTGCGCAGTTCGCGGATGTTGCCGGGCCAGGCGTGCGCCATCAGCTCGCGCACCCGCTGGTCGGTCACCGGCGGC
>LUYR01000161.1 GCA_001603335.1 Rhodospirillales bacterium Alpha_05
GGGCGCGGCCCCTCCCGACCTCCCATTAGTTTTTGCGCGTAGCGCGATAAAGTCATCACGCCGCGTGACGGTTGACTGCGCTAACGCGCGAAAAACAAAAACTAAGGGGGAGCGCGAGGGGATCGAATCCCCTCGCATGTTTTTACTTCCAGAACGCCGACAGCGGCGCGTCGATCACCGTGAGGTTCTGCTGCTTGGCAAAGCGGAGTTCTTTCGGGGTCGGATTTTCGGCGACCAGCCATCCGGCGTCGTTGGGGGCGGCGTCGTAGATGATGTCGCGGGTGATCATGCGTTCGGTGTCTTTGGTGAGGCGGACGCCGGCGATGAGGTAGCGTTTGCCCTTGCGCAGGGATTTGAGGAACGGCGGCAGGGCGAAGCCGCCCATGAGTTCGGTGATGAAGTCGACGTAGTCGGCGTCGGCGGCGATGTAGCTCGGGGTGGGTTTGGCGCAGCCGAGGGGTTTGAAGATCACCGGCACCTGGCCTTCGGCGAGGCTTGCGCCCATTGCGTCTTCGTCGACCGGGGCGTAGTCCGCGTCGGAGGATTGGAAGGCGCGGTAGCGGGGGTCGGCCTTGGAGAGGCGGGCGACCGCCTGGATCAGCACGTGGTGGCCGCCCGAGAGCAGGTCGAGCAGCACGGAATCGCGGTTGAAGTCGACGACGTAGCGCGGGTGGGAGTCGGCGATCCAGCGCATTTGCGGCGTCGGGGCCCAGGCGTGGGCTTGGTAGAGTTCGGTGAGGCGGTGTTCGATGAACTTCCGGCCGCGCTTGAATTCGATGTTCATCGCGGCGCGGGAGAACTCGACCATCAGCTTCGCCGACATCGGCTTGCCGTCGCTGAGCGCGAGGATCAGGTCGTGGCCTTGTGCGGGGAGGGGCGCGCCGTTCGCGTCGGTGCTGCCGGTTTGGCTGTCCGGCCCGAGGATCGGCACGATGCCGCCGTCGCCGATGCCGGCGCGCCAGGTTTCGAGCAGGTTCGCGATGTCGGACGCAAGCATGATGGCCCCCCTTGAGTGTCGTGTTCTTCGGGGTGACGCAAGAATCGCTCCAGTCGCGGGAGCCAAGGCGTTCCGTAAAAACGGTTGTCGGGAATCCGACAGAGCCGACTATCCGGCCCAGTAGCTGAGGCGGACGCGATACGCGCCGCCGATCACCATCACCTCGTTCTCGCCCTTCAGGCGCCCCGGCAGCAGGTCGGAGGTGCAGAACACCTTTTCGCGCGGGATTCGGGCTTCGAGGACGCTGTCGCCGAACTCGGAGGCGCGCTCGGGGTTGCGGGTGAACGAGTTCATCGCGTTGAGCACCACCGTCGCTTCGCGCTTCGAGGTGCGTTCGAGGATGTCGAAGTCCTCGATGCCGTTGACGCCGCGATAAAGGGTGAGGTGGGTCTCGGGCAGCAGCGCCTGTTCGTATTGCGCATAGGCGTAGAGCAGGTCGAGCTGGGCGTCGAGGGCGTGGGTGCCGTAGACGCCCTTGGCGCGTTCGAAGGCGAAGCGCTGGTCGACGGCATCGTCTCCCGCGTGCAGGCGGCCTTTATGAAACCGGGTGAGGAGGCCGAAGCGGCTCTCGACCCAGCCCTTGATCACCGCCGCCTCGCGCCCGTCGGAATCGAAGAACCAGCCGCGCAGGATGCGGGTGTAGTCGGCCTTGGTGCGGTGACGCTTGACCACGCCGCCCGCCTCCTCGGGGGTTTCGAGACAGAAGTGGACGGTCATGTAGTCGACGAAGCGTTCAGCGCGGGTCGCTGCGTCTTTGAGCGAATCGAGCATGGCGAACAGCTCGGCATGGAACGGGAACACCCCGTCGAGCCGGAGCGGCACCGGATTCTCCTGAAAATTCAAACCACCGAGGATCACCGGCGGCAGGTTGCAGCGGTTGATCGGCAGGCGCGCCCACGCGGGAAGCGAGGGCGGCAGGGTGTCGTGGGCGGTGTCGTCAGCCATACAGAACCCATCGGCGTTTTGTGAGCTATGCCACGCTGGCGCGGGCCGAGCCTTCAATAAAAGTAAAGCGATATCAGCATGTTGTCGAGCGAATCCAGGGTTGGCACAGCCATTGCTGATAGGGCCACAGAGAAATTCGGACACGGGTTAGACCGAGACACTCGGAACCGTTGGAAAGACACAAAGGAGACATACCATGGCTTTGCGTCAATGCGCGATTTACGGCAAGGGTGGCATCGGCAAGTCCACGACTACCCAGAACCTGGTTTCCGCTCTTGCCGAGATGGGCAAGAAGGTTTTGATCATCGGCTGCGATCCGAAGGCGGACTCCACCCGACTGATCCTCCACGCCAAGGCCCAGGACACGATCATGAGCCTGGCCGCCGAGGCCGGTTCGGTCGAGGACCTGGAACTCGAAGACGTTCTCAAGGTCGGCTACAAGGGCATCAAGTGCGCCGAATCCGGCGGTCCGGAGCCGGGCGTCGGCTGCGCCGGCCGCGGCGTGATCACCGCGATCAACTTCCTCGAGGAAGAAGGCGCGTATGAAGAAGACCTCGACTTCGTCTTCTACGACGTGCTGGGCGACGTGGTGTGCGGCGGCTTCGCGATGCCGATCCGCGAGAACAAGGCGCAGGAAATCTACATCGTCTGCTCCGGCGAGATGATGGCGATGTTCGCCGCCAACAACATCTCCAAGGGCATCGTGAAGTATGCGACCACCGGTTCGGTGCGCCTCGCCGGCCTGATCTGCAACTCGCGCAACACCGACCGCGAAGACGAACTGATCATGGAACTCGCCGCCAAGCTCGGCACCCAGATGATCCACTTCGTGCCGCGCGACAACATCGTGCAGCGCGCCGAAATCCGCCGCATGACGGTGATCGAGTTCGACCCTACCTGCAAGCAGGCGAACGAATACCGCACCCTCGCGCAGAAGATCGTCGACAACAAGAAGTTCGTCATCCCGACCCCGATCGAGATGGAAGAGCTTGAGACCCTGTTGATGGAATTCGGCCTGATGGACGTCGAGGACGAGAGCATCGTCGGCAAGACCGCCGCCGAGCTGGACGCCTGATCCCTTTAATCGGGTTTTTGCAAACCACGTCAGAGGAGTGCCGAATATGGCCGCATTGACGCGCGAAGAAACGCAGAATCTGATTCAAGAGGTTCTCGCGGTCTACCCCGAGAAGGCGAAGAAGGATCGTGCCAAGCACCTGATGGTCAACGATCCGTCGCTCGAATCGGCGAAGAAGTGCATCACCTCCAACCGCAAGTCGCTGCCCGGCGTGATGACCATCCGCGGCTGCGCCTACGCCGGATCGCGCGGCGTGTGCTGGGGGCCGATCAAGGACATGATCCACGTCTCCCACGGCCCGGTGGGCTGTGGGATGTACTCGACCATGGGCCGTCGTCACTACTCGAACGGCACCACCGGCGCGGACATCTTCACCACCATCAACGTCACCTCCGACTTCCAGGAGAAGGACATCGTCTTCGGCGGCGACAAGAAGCTGAAGGTGATCATCGACGAGCTCGAGAAGCTGTTCCCCCTCGCCAAGGGCTACACCGTGCAGTCGGAATGCCCGATCGGCCTGATCGGCGACGACATCGAGACGGTGTCGAAGGTGAAGTCGGCCGAGATCAACAAGACCATCGTGCCGGTGCGCTGCGAAGGCTTCCGCGGCGTGTCGCAGTCGCTCGGCCACCACATCGCCAACGACGCGATCCGCGACTGGGTGTTGCCGACCCGCGAAGGCAAGGACGACGGCTTCGAGAAGACGCCGTACGACGTCAACATCCTCGCCGACTACAACATCGGCGGCGACATCTGGCCCTCGCGCATGCTGCTGGAAGAAATCGGCCTACGCGTGATCGCCCAGGTTCCCGGCGACGGCACGCTGATGGAGATGGAAAAGTCGATCCACGCGAAGCTGAACCTCCTCCACTGCTACCGCTCGATGAACTACATCTCGCGGCACATGGAAGAAAAGTTCGGCATGCCGTGGATGGAGTACAACCTCTTCGGCCCGACCAAGATCGAGGAATCGCTCCGCGCCATCGCCGAGCGCTTCGACGACAAGATCAAGGACGGCGTCGAGCGCGTCCTCGCGAAGTACAAGCCGCAGTGGCAGGCGGTGGTCGACAAGTATCGCCCGCGCCTCGAAGGCAAGAAGGTGATGCTCTACGTCGGCGGCCTGCGCCCGCGCCACATCATCGGCGCGTATGAAGACCTCGGCATGGAAGTCGTCGGCACCGGCTACGAATTCGGCCACAACGACGACTACGACCGCACGATCAAGGAAGTCGGCGACGCAACCCTGATCTACGACGACGTCACCGCCTACGAGCTCGACGAATTCGTCAAGAAGATCAAGCCCGACCTGATCGGCTCGGGGATCAAGGAAAAGTACCAGTTCCAGAAGATGGGCTTCCCGTTCCGTCAGATGCATAGCTGGGACTACTCCGGCCCGTACCACGGCTACGACGGGTTCGCGATCTTCGCCCGCGATATGGACATGACCCTCAACAACCCGTGCTGGAAAGAGATGAAGGCACCGTGGTTGCGTCCGGCGGCGGTCGAGCAGGCGGCGTAAGCAAAGCTCGCGGGCTCTGCCCGCACCCGCCAAGGGGCTCGGCCCCTTGGATCCCATCACCTGGTTTTTGCGCGAAGCGCCATAAAGCCATTGCGCGGCGTAACGGGTGATCGCGCTAACGCGCAAAAACCAAGGGGGTCCGGGGCATCGCCCCGGGCGGGGACCGGGGCGGCAGCCCCGTGCGCATGAATGACAGGTTTTAGCCCCCCGGCGACTGCGAATGAGCGGCGCGGGTAGGAGAAAAGCGATGAGCCAGACAGTCGACGACATCAAGGCCGGCTACCCGCTGTTCCTGGACCAGGACTACCAGGACATGTTCGCGGGCAAGCGGGCGAACTTTGAAGAGGCCCCTTCGCCCGAGAAGGTCCGCGAGACCTTCGAGTGGACGACGACCAAGGAATACCAGGAGATCAACTTCTCCCGCGAGGCGGTGACGATCAGCCCGGCGAAGGCGTGCCAGCCCTTGGGCGCGGTGCTCTGTGCGCTCGGCTTCGAGAACACCCTGCCCTACGTGCACGGGTCGCAGGGGTGCGTGGCGTACTTCCGCACCTACTTCAACCGTCACTTCAAGGAGCCGATCGCCTGCGTTTCGGACTCGATGACCGAAGACGCGGCGGTGTTCGGCGGCCACAACAACATGTACCAGGGCCTGGAGAACGCCTACGCGCTCTACAAGCCGGAGATGATCGCGGTTTCGACCACCTGCATGGCGGAAGTCATCGGCGACGACATCAGCTCGTTCGTCAACAACGCCAAGAAGGAAGGCCACATTCCGCAGGATCTGCCGGTTCCGGTGGCGCACACGCCCAGCTTCGTCGGCAGCCACGTGGTCGGCTGGGACAACATGTTCGAGGGCATCCTGCGCAGCTTCACCGCGCAGGCGATGGAAGGCAAGGAAGTCGGTTCCAACGGCAAGATCAACATCGTGCCGGGCTTCGAGACCTATCTCGGCAATTACCGCGTGATCAAGCGCATGCTCACCGAGATGAACGTGCCCTTCACCATGCTCTCCGACCCGTCGGAGGTGCTCGACACCCCGGCGGATGGCGAATACCGGATGTATGCGGGCGGCACCACCCAGTATGAGGTGAAGGACGCGCCGAACGCCATCGACACGCTGTTCCTGCAGCCGTGGCAGTCGATCAAGTCGAAGAAAGTCGTCAAGGAGATGTGGAACCAGCCGACGACGTCGGTGGTCTATCCGCTCGGCCTGGCCGGCACCGACAACTTCCTGATGACGGTTTCCGAACTCACCGGCAAGCCGATCCCGGACAGCCTGACGGTGGAGCGCGGCCGCCTCGTCGACATGATGACCGACAGCCATCCGTGGCTGCACGGCAAGAAGTTCGCGCTCTGGGGCGACGGCGACTTCGTCATCGGCATGGCGCGCTTCCTGATGGAGCTGGGTGCGGAACCGACCCATCTGCTCTGCGCCAACGCCAACAAGAAGTGGGAAAAGGAACTCCAGAAGGTTCTCGACGCCTCGCCCTACGGCGCGTCGGCCAAGATCTACGTCGGCAAGGACCTGTGGCACATGCGGTCGCTGGTGTTCACCGACCGCCCCGACTTCATGATCGGCAACTCCTACGGCAAGTTCATCCAGCGCGACACCAAGGCGCTGGACCCGGCGCGCGAAGTTCCGCTGATCCGCATCGGCTTCCCGATCTTCGACCGTCACCACCTGCACCGCTCCACCACCCTCGGCTACGAAGGCGCGATGCAGATCCTCACCACGCTCGTCAACGCGGTGCTGGAACAGTTGGACAACGAGACCAGCGAGCTCGGCAAGACCGACTACAACTACGACCTGGTCCGCTAACTCCGGACGGTGCGGGGGAGCAATCCCCCGTGCCGCCACAGATTTTTTCAGGAGACGCCCGATGCCGAGTGTGATGGTGCGCCGCAACGACCAAGGCAAGCTGCTGTTCTACGTCGCGAAAAAGGACCTCGAGGAGGTGATTTCCGAGGTCGAACACGACACCGCCGCGACCTGGGGAGGCGAGATCACCCTGAGCGACGGCGAAAAGTTCTTCATCGACCCGATCAGCCCGCCGCCGACGTTTCCAACGACGTTGCGCTTCAAGCGCGCGGACTGAATAATGCGTCGAGCGCCGCGGTGCCTGCGCGGCTGATTTAGGATCGTATCAGAGAAGGAGTGCCAGCCGTGGCCATGAAGATCGACAAGGATTGCTGCGTCGCTTGCGGCGAATGCGAAACCGTCTGCCCGAGCAAGGCGATCGCGCCCGCCAAGGGCGTCTACGCCATCGACCCCGCCAAGTGCACCGAGTGCGAAGGCGAAGCGGATTCGCCGCAGTGCATGGATGCCTGCCCGGACGAGTGCATCGACTACCTCGTGGCGTAAAGCCATCCACGGGGGCAGGGCCCGGGTCCTGCCCCCGTTTTCGTTTTGCCAGCCTGGAGGGCCGAAGAGATGCCGGAGACCCACCCGATCACCGAAGCCATCGCGCTGCGCATCGGTCTCGCCGCCCGCGCCCTCCCCGACGTCGAACCGCAACGCCTGATCCAGGTGTTGCTCAGCCTTTCGCACGGCGCGGAGCTGAGCCCGCTGACGATGCAGGCGCTCACCGTCCGCCGTCTCAAGGAAGGCCTGGACGGCGCGCTCTCCGACCAGCCCTCCGAGCAGTTGAAGGAGGCGGTGGCGTACTTGCGCGGCGAAAAGGCGGTCACCGAAGCCGCCGACGACCTGCCCGAGCCGCTGCCCTATGCCGAGGGCGACCTCCCCGGCTCGATCCGCGTCGCCCTGGCGTCCAATTCCTCGGAATCGCTCGACGGCCACTTCGGCACCTGCGTGCGCTTCCTCGTCTATCAGGTCAGCCCCACCGAGGCCCGCCTCGTCGACGTGCGCCGCGCCGAAACCGGCCGCACCGAAACCATGGACAAGAACGACCTCCGCGCCGAGCAGGTAAAGGACTGCGACCTGCTCTACGTCGTCTCGATCGGCGGCCCGGCGGCGGCCAAGGTGGTGCGCCGCGAAATCCACCCGATCAAGCGCCCCACCGGCGGCGAGGCCAAGGCGGTGCTCGCCGAACTCCAGGCCGCGCTGAAGTCGCCGCCGCCGTGGCTGGCGAAGGCGATGGGCCAGCCCGCCACCCATGCCTGGGAAACCGCCGATGATTGACCGCGACACCCTCACCCGCGTCACCGTCGCCATCGCCGAGGCGGAAATCCGCGACGTCGACCTGATCGCCGCGCGGCTCAAGGCCGATATCGACGGCCTGATCGTCTCCACCTGCGACGAAGACGACATCTGCGGCGTCAAGCCGCTGGCGGAGACCCCCGGCGTCAACCTCTACCTGCTCTCCTCCTCCGGCGCCTGCCTCGGCCTCACCCGCGACCCCGAAAACGCCATCGGCGTGGTCCTGGCCCAGGTGACGGACGCGGGCTAGGCACAGGCATGCGCTGCGCCTAGATTGGGTGGGTTCGCCCATCCCGAGGTGCCGTGATGCAGTTGTTTTGTCAGAGCCGTCCCGAAGTAGCCGTGCGCGATGCGGTGGTGCTGGATGCGCGCCCCGGCGCGGTGCTGCTGGCTGAGACGCCGATGTTTCCCGGTGGTGGCGGGCAGCTTGCGGATCGGGCGACGATCGCCTGGGATGGCGGCGAGGCGGCGATTGCCGCGATGGTGCCGGATGCGCGCGGCTGGTGGCATGAGTTCGAAGGCGAGGCCGAGGTATCCGGCACGGTGCGGATTTCCATCGATCCCGCGTTCCGCCGCCTGATGCAGGAGCTCCACACCCTCGCCCATGTCGCCAACGCGGTGGTCTTCCAGGAGTTCGGCGGGGCGTTGCTCACCGGCGCGCAGTTGAATGCCGACGCCACCTTCCGCCTCGACTTCGACCTGCCGGGAGCGGACAACAACGACCGCCTCCGCGCCCTCGACGGCCCGATCAACGCCGCGATCCGCGAGGATTTCTCCGTCCGCGCCTTCCACATGGATTACGACGCCGCGCTCGCCACGCCCGGTCTGTTCCGCAGCAAGTCGGTCGCGCCGCCGCGGCAGGACGACGGCCGGGTGCGCATCGTCGAGATCGCGGGCCTCGACAAGCAGGGCTGCGGCGGCACCCACCTCGCCAGCACCGGCCTCGCGCGCGCGGTCCGGGTGCTCAAGGTCGACAACAAGGGGCGCCAGAATCGCCGGGTGAAGCTCGGGCTGGTGGGCTAGGCTTTGGCGTTGCGGGCGGATTCGGGCGTCCTGCGGCGCGCCGTTTGCCGTCGAGGTCCGATTCCGGCCCCAGCGGCGTCTGGATCGTTCGAACGTATAGTATTGCGCATTATGCTCTCATAATTTGCATCCGTTGGCATATATCAATAGAACCATTTTTGGTTCTGCTGGTGTTGGGGGGCTCTATGCGCGTTGGCTTCGTTCTGTGCGTTCCGGTCGTCGGGATGCTCCTGGCCCCTCCGGCGCTCGCCGCCGAGAGCCACCTCGACCGGATCGCCGCGGCGGGTGCGATGCGGGTGTGCATCTGGCCCGACTACTACGGCATCAGCTACCGCAACCCGAAAACCCAGCAACTCTCCGGCATCGACATCGACATGGCAAACGCCCTCGGCGCCGAGCTCGGGGTGCGCGTCAGCTTCGTCGACAGCTCGTTCTCCCACCTGATCGACGACGTCACCGCCGACCGCTGCGACATCGCGATGTTCGCCATCGGCGTGACGCCCCAACGGCAGAAGGTCTTGCGCTTCACCACCCCCCACCTCGCCAGCGACATCTACGGCATCACCACCAAGACCAACCGCCGCATCGACTCATGGAGCGACATCGACCGTCCGGGCACGGTGGTCGCCGTCGCCAAGGGCACGCTGCACGAGCCGGTGATGCGCGAGAAGCTGAAGTTCGCCCAGTTGCTGGTCCTCGACACCTCGTTCGCCCGCGAGCAGGAGGTCCGCGCCGGGCGTGCCGACGTGTTCATGACCGACTATCCGTACAGCCAACGCTTCCTCGCCAGCGCCGACTGGGCGCGGCTGGTCAGTCCGCCCGGCACCTACCACGTCACCTCCTATGCCTACGCCCTCAAGCCCGGCGACGATCCCTGGTTCGCGCGCGTCGAGCGCTTCGTCGCGGAGGTGAAACGCGACGGGCGACTGAGAGAGGCCGCGCGCCGTCATAACCTCGAGGCGATCCTCGCCAAATGACCGCCCGCCTCCGGCCGCAAATCGTCGCCTTCGCGCTGTTCGTGGGGGTCGTCGCCGCGATCACCTCGCTCTACCTCGCGACGCAGCGCGACGAGGCGCTCGAGCGTGGTACCGACACCGCCGCACGGCACGCGCGCGCCATCGAGAGCTTCGCCACCCAGAGCCTCTATACCGCCGAGGTGATCGCCGCCGCGCTCGAGCGCCGGGTCGCGACCGCGCCCGATGTCGACCTCGCCGATCTGCATCGGCTGCTCGAGGATGCGCCGTTCGTGCGCTCGCTCTCGGAGCTGGACCACGAGGGCCGGATCGAGGTCAGCACCTCGCCCGCGAACGTCGGCACGCTGCTCCTGCCCGAGGGGTTCTACCCGCCGCGCAACGGCCGCAACATCCCGCGCATCGGCGTGCCGTGGCGCGGGCGAGACTTCGCCTCGGGAGTGCGCGCGCTCGTCGGCGAAGGCGTCTCCGGCAGGGAGATCGGCTTCATCCCGATGCTCGGCGGGCAGCTCGACGGCGCCGCGACGAAGAACACCGTGATCGCGCTCAATCCGGATTATTTCCTCACCTACATCGCGCAAAACCTCGAGCCCGCGGACGGCTACGTCGATATCGTCCGCTACGACGACGTCCTGCTGATGTCCTCGGACGCGCGCAAGCGTCCGGGTGCGCTGGAGCCGACGCTCGCCGGGGCCTTCCCGCTCCAGGACGCCGACTACGGCCCGCTCCCCGACCGCCCCGGCGGCAGCGACGATTGGGTCGGCTATGTCCACGCCTCGCCGCTCTACCCGTTCGCGGTGGTGGTGCACATGGACCGGGCGCGCATCCTCGAACCCTGGACGCGGCAGGCGATCACCCTCAGCAGCGTCGTCGGCGTCGCCCTCGCGTTGATCGGCGTGCTGGGCGCGGTCTACGTGCGCCGCCACGCGGAGGTCGCGGCGCAGCACCGCGCGCTCGAAAACCTCGAGCGGGTCAACGCCGCGTGCGTCTTCGCCAATGCCCGCGAGGGGATTCTGATCACCGATGCCGACGCGATCATCACCGACGTCAACGACGCCTTCGTCCGCATCACCGGCTATTCGCGCGAAGAGGCGATCGGGCGGAATCCGCGCTTCCTTGCGTCGGGGCGCCACGACCGCGCGTTCGTCGCCTCGCTCTGGGGCGATCTCACCCGCAAGGGCTTCTGGCAGGGCGAGGTGTGGAACAAGCGGAAGTCGGGCGAGACCTTCATCGCGCTGCAAACCATCAGCGCGGTGCGCGACGAACAGGAGCGGGTGCGCCAGTACGTCAGCCTGTTTTCCGACATCACCCTGGCGAAGCAGCACGCGCTCGACCTCGAACAGGCGGCGTACTACGACGGCCTCACCACCCTCGCCAACCGCACCTTGATCTCCGACCGCCTCAACCACGCGATGGTCACGTCGCGGCGGCGCGAGCAACTCGTCGCCGTGGTGTTCGTCGACCTCGACGGGTTCAAGACGGTCAACGACACCCACGGCCACGGCGTCGGCGACCATCTGCTGATCGCCCTGGCGAACCGGATGAAGCAGGCGCTGCGCAAGGACGACATTCTCGGGCGCATCGGCGGCGACGAGTTCGTCGCGGTGCTTCAGGATGTCGGCAGCGTCGAGGCGTGCGTCGAGCTGCTGCACCGGATTCTCGACACCGTGCGGATGCCGATCGAGATCGGCGGCTTGACCCTCCAAGTCAACGCGAGCCTCGGCGTGAGCTTCTATCCGCAAAGCGAGGCGGCCGACGCCGACCAGCTGCTGCGGCAGGCCGACCAGGCGATGTATCAGGCCAAGGTGGCGGGCAAGAACCGCTTCCACGTCTTCGACGCGGTGCGCGACCGCACCGTCCGCGACTATCACGAGAATCTCGAACGCATCCAGGGCGCTCTCGACGCGGGCGAGTTCGTCTTCTACTTCCAGCCGCAGGTCAACATGCGCAGCGGCGAGGTGCGCGGCGTCGAGGCGCTGATCCGCTGGAAGCACCCGACCCGCGGCATCGTCTCGCCCGGCGAGTTCCTGCCGTTGACCGAGGGCCACGCCATCGGCATCGCGATCGGCGAGTGGGTGATCGAAACCGCGCTCGCGCAACTCGACGTCTGGCGCGCCGCCGGGCTCGACTTCGCCGTCAGCGTCAACATCGGCAGCCTGCATTTGCAGCAGCCGGATTTCTTCGCCGCGCTGATGGCCGCGTTCGAGCGCTTTCCCGCCGTGCCGCGCGACCGGCTGGAAATCGAGATCCTCGAATCCACCGCGCTCGGCGACATCACCCATACCTCGCAGGTGATCGCCCAATGCCGCGAGCAGGGCGTGCGCTTCGCCCTCGACGATTTCGGCACCGGCTACTCCTCCCTCGCGTATCTCAAGCGGCTGCCGGTGGACGTGCTCAAGATCGACCAGAGCTTCGTCCAGGACATGCTCGACAACGCCGAGTCGATGGCGATCCTCGAGGCCGTGCTCGGCCTGTCCAAGACCTTCGGCTACGAGACCATCGCCGAAGGGGTGGAGACGATGCGCCACGCGCACGTTCTGCTCGGGCTCGGCTGCGAACTCGCCCAGGGCTATTGCATCGCCCGCCCGATGCCCGCCGAGGCGATTCCCGCATGGATCGCGGATTGGCGCACCCGGCACAGCCACTGCATTGCCGAGATCGACGCCTGCATCACCTGATCATATAAAACACCAAAAATTTGTGAATTAAATAAATTACCGAGATTTCCGTATAAAATATTTGACTCCGGACCGGGCGCGGGCTGGAATGCGGCCTGGGACGCACGCATCTTGGCGGGGCGTCGGTTACGGTCGGGAGCGATGGCGATGAGCAAGGTCTACGTGCTGCACGAGAACGATGCCTGGATGGGGCCGTTCCGCGCCGCATTCGCGGAACTCGGAATTCCCTTCGCGGAATGGCACCTCGATCGCGGCGTCCTCGACCTCGCGAAGGCGCCGCCCGAGGGGGTGTTCTACAACCGCATGAGCGCCTCGTCGCACACCCGCGGCCATCGCTATGCGCCGGAATACACCGCCTGCGTCCTCGCCTGGCTCGAGGCCCACGGCCGCACCGTGATCAACGGCAGCCGCGCCCTCTCCCTCGAAATCAACAAGATCGCCCAGTACGCCTCGCTCGCCACCTTCGGCGTCGAGACCCCGCGCACCATCGCCGTGGTCGGCACCGAAGGCGTGCTCGAAGCCGCCAAGGCGTTCGGCGACCAGCCGTTCATCACCAAGCACAACCGCGCGGGCAAGGGCCTCGGCGTCCGCCTGTTCCGCAGCCAGGAGTCCTTCGAAGCCTACTTCGAAAGCCCGGAATACGAGCCCTCGGTCGACGGCATCCTGCTTCTCCAGCAGTACATCGCGGCACCGGAGCCCTTCATCACCCGCGTCGAATTCGTCGGCGGCGAGCTCGTCTACGCGGTGCGGGTCGACAGCTCCCAGGGCTTCGAACTCTGCCCGGCGGAAGCCTGCCGCATCGACGACGCGTTCTGCCCGGTGGGCGAAACCGCGCCCGCGATGTTCGAAGTCATCGAAGGCTTCGACCATCCCCTCGTGCCGCGCTGGAAGGCCTTCCTCAAGGCCAACGCCATCGGTATCGCCGGCATCGAGTTCATCGTCGACGCCGACGGCAAGGCCTATACCTACGACGTCAACACCAACACCAACTACAATCCCGATGCCGAAGCCAAGGCGGGAATCCGCGCCCCGCTCAAGGTCGCCCGCTTCCTTGGCCGCGAACTCGAAGCCGCCCAAGGCGCTGTCGCGCGCCGCGCGTAAGGGGTAGGGTAGAAAAGAGTTAAGACCGGAGGGACTCGGTCCCTCCGGACCTCCCGTAGGTTTTTTGCCGCGAAGCGGCGATCATCCGTCACGCCGCGTGATGGTCGGTTGCACTGGCGCGCGAGAAACTTAAGGGGTCTGGGGCCTACGGCCCCAGCAGGTCCAGGGCAGCGCCCTGGCCTTCTTCGACCAAGGGGGAAGCCATGCCGGACACCAAATCCTGCGCCGATTGCCACCAGTTGAACTGCTACCACGAAGACAAGATCTACCCGAAGTTCTGCCTCACCGAGGCGCTCGACCAGGCGCGCCTGGAGGAGATCGCGGCGATCTATCGCGGCGACACCATCGACGGCAAGATGGCGCGCACCGCCGCCGAGATCGAGGGCGAGTACTACGGCAAGCTCACCCGCGTCGAGGAAACCCTGGTGTTCGCGCGGCGCATCGGTGCGAAGCGCATCGGCATCGCCACCTGCGTTGGCCTGATCGAGGAAACCCGGGTCGTCGCCCGCTTCCTCCAGTTGGGCGGCATGGAAACCTTCGCGGTGCTGTGCAAAGTCGGCGCGGTGGACAAGACCGAGATCGGCATCCCCGACGACGGCAAGGTCCGCCCCGGCACCCGCGAATCCTGCTGCAACCCGATCCAGCAGGCCGAGCTGCTCAACGCGCAGAACACCGACCTCAACGTCATCGTCGGCCTCTGCGTCGGCCACGACGCCCTATTCACCAAGTATTCCGACGCCCCGGTCACCACCCTGATCGCCAAGGACCGCGTCCTCGGCCACAATCCAGTGGCGGCGATCTATACCGCGCAGACCTATTCCAAGCGCCTGTTCGACGCCGAGCGGGTGGCGGCGCTGTAAGGCCGGGGCGCTGCCCGGACCCCGTCGGAGGGGCGCGGTCCCTCCGGGCTTCCCGTGAGTTTTCCCGCGCGAAGCGCCATATAGCCTTCGCGCGGCGTGAGAGTTGATTGCGCGGACGCGCGAAAAAACGGGGTCTGGGGCCCTCCCTCCGGGGGATTTCCTCACTCAGGAATGCCCACAGGGCATTCCTGTCGCCTTCGGCGACCGTGCTACAATCCCTTTGCGAGTCCGGGCCGCGCCCGGACCTTCTGAATCTGAAAGGACTTCCCCGATGCCCGAAGACACCGCCGTTCTGCTCGACATGGACGGGACCCTGATCGACTCCCGCGACACCGTGATCGACTGCCTGCGGCTGGCGTTCCGCGATTTCGGGCACGAACTCGACCCGGCGGAGGACTTCACCTGGGTGGTAGGGCCGCCGTTGATCGACACCATCACCGCCCTGCTGTTGCGCTTCGACGACCACCGCGCGGTGGAGTGCCTGGGGCGCTATCGCCACCATTATTCGAAGCGCATGGCCGACCCGAGCCCGGTGTTTCCGGGCTTCGACGGCGTGCTGGAGGGCCTGATCGCGGCGGGGCACCGGCTGTTCCTCGCGACCTCGAAGGCGCTGCCGTTCGCCCGCCGGATTCTCGACGTCCACGGGCTCTCGCCCTTGTTCTCGGGCTTCTACGGCGCGGACATGAACGACGGGAACTCCGAAAAGCCGGAAATCATCGCCGGACTGCTCCGCGCCGAGGGCCTCGCCCCGGCGCGCGCGGTGATGGTCGGCGATCGCCGCTACGACGTCGCCGGGGCGCAAGCCAACGACGTGCGGGTGATCGGCGTGCTTTGGGGCTACGGCGGCCGCGAGGAACTCACCGCGGCGGGCGCGGATGCCCTGGTCGCGTCGCCCGCCGAACTGCCGGGAGCGGTGGCGGGGTTGTTGCGGTAAGGCGTAGCCTGGCGGAGCCCGGCCTTCTCCCCAAAAACGAAACGGCGGCCGAGGCCGCCGTTGAACATCGGTCCGACTCCGCGGTTCAGCGGGTCGGGGCGACGGCGGTGTAGCCGCGCTGGCACTCCGGCGCCTTCTCCACGGCGGCGTGGAACTGGGCGAGGGTCGGAGCGGAGATCACCACGCTCTGGCCGCCCGCGCCGCAGGTGGTGTTCCACACGTTGGAGAGGCGGACGGTGGTGGCGTCGGACGAGGCGCAGGCCGAGAGGGCTGCGAGCGCGCCGGCGGAAAACATTACGGGAAACAGCTTCATGATCAGTGCCTAGAGGGAGAAAACGCGCGGACGCTCCGGTCCGCTCGGCGGCAGAGTATAAGAACGCCGGGGGCGTTCCGAAAGCCCCTGTTGCGAGATTTCCCGGGGCTTTTGCCAAAAATTTTCAGCCGATATCGCGAAAGTCTACGGCGCGGATTTTCATCGCTTCGGAAAATTCCGAGGCAATTCTGTTTAAAAGATTGCTTTGCGGCTTGTGGATAACTATAAGTTCTGCGTCGTTATGTTGATTGGTTGATTTCCATTCTGGCGCTCCGAGTTTTCGCCAAGATGAAAATAATCTCACATACAACCCTGCGAATTCGACATCCCGCGCGAGCGGGCGAGCAGTTTTTCTGAAAGGATTTTCCCATGGCTACGGGAACCGTGAAGTGGTTTAACGCCCAGAAGGGCTTTGGTTTCATTGCTCCGGACGATGGCGGCAGCGATGCGTTCGTGCACATCAGCGCGGTCGAGCGTTCGGGCCTCGGTGGCCTCAACGAAGGTCAGAAGATCGGCTACGAGCTGGTCGCCGACCGTCGCAGCGGCAAGATGTCGGCCGAGAACCTCAAGGTTATCGACTGATCAAGACTTCGCGCCGGCACCTTCGGGTGCGCGATCGGCACGATGAGACGATCTGCGGATTCCCCGGCTTCGGCCGGGGAATTTTGCCTTCGTCGGGTGTTTCGCCTTCGCGGGCGGTAACCACTGGAGACGAACATGGCCAAGGGACAGCAACGGAGCAACCGGGAAGTCCGCAAGCCAAAGAAGCCGAAGGCCGCCGCAGCGGCTCCGGCAGCCCCGATGAAGGGCCTCACGGATGCCGAAGTGCATCCGAAGAAGAAGACCTAGTCCCTCTCCCGATCCGACTTCCTCCGAGCCTGCGTCGCGCGTCGACGGCGGGGTGTTTTCGCGTGCGCCTCAGCGGCGACGGCGCGGTCGACGCGCCGGTGCCGGTGGGAACGAAGGTCGAGATGCGCCGGCTCCCTGTGTTCCACATGCGCGGCGGCAAGATTTCCCGCGAGGGAGTCTTCGAGGCGTGGCGCGCCCGCGACTAGGGCTTCTTTTTCGCGACGCAGGCGAGGGCCGGCTTGCCCTGGTCCCAGATCAGCTTGGCGACCTTGCCCTCGACCCGCAGCAGGCGGCCGAAGCTTCCGTCGTAGCGGGTTTCTCCGGTGCCGGGAGTGCCGACGAACACCTGGGTTTCGCCGTCGATCTCGAGACGTGCCGCAGGCAGCGGTTCGGAGTTGAAGAAGGTCGCGACCGCCGACACACCCTGGTCGCAGGTGAAGTTCACCGTCTGCTCCGGGGGCACGAGCTGCCAGCGGGCGCGGAGTTCGGCGATGCGGTGGCGATAGGCATCGGCGATGCAGCTGGATTTGTCGCTCGCCTTCCAGCAGTCGTTGCGACCCTTGACCCAGCCCGATTGCTCGGCCTGGAGCGCGGGGTTGGCGTCGGCGGGCGCGGCGCGCTGGGCGTCGGCGAACACCGCGGCGAGCCAGTTGTCGAGGTTCATCAGTTCCGGCGTCTTGCAGATCAG
>LUYR01000162.1 GCA_001603335.1 Rhodospirillales bacterium Alpha_05
GGGCCTGGAAGGGCCGCTGGTGCGCGCCGACGACCCGCTCTGCGCCGCCTGCGACGACCTCGCCGCCAGCCACACCGGCGCGGCCACCGGCGACGAACGCACCGGCATCTCCCGCGCCATCGCGGCGATCGCCGAAACCGGCTCGGTGATCCTTGCCTCGGCGGCGGAAACCCCAACCACCGTCAACTTCCTCCCCGAAATCCACGTCGTCGTGGTGGCGGAATCCGACATCCGCGAAAGCCTGGAAGACCTCTGGCCGGAGCTCCGCGCCAAAGGCGAATGGCCGCGCACCCTCAACCAAATCACCGGCCCCTCCCGCACCGGCGATATCGAACTCACCCTCCAGATCGGCGTCCACGGGCCGCGCGCCCTCTTGATCGTGGTCTACGGCGATGGCCGATGACCGCAGCGACCGACCGAAGCGCAAGCGCCGGCCGCTGATCACCTCGGAAGACGTCCGCCTCTGGGCGAAGGTCGTGGAAAAGGCCAAGCCGCTGCCGGAAACCCCGCCGGTCACGCTGCCCGACGCCGACGCCGAACCCGACCTGCCGGAAAACGACCCTTACCCGAGCCCGCGCCTCGCGCCGATGCGCGAAACCGAGCGCCGCGTCGCGCGCCTCCAGGGCGAACTCAGCCACGGCACCACCGCAGGCATCGACAAACGCACCGCCGAACGCTTCAAAAAAGGCGAAATGGAGGTCCAGGGCCGCCTCGACCTCCACGGCATGACCCGCGAAGCCGCCCACGGCGCGCTCCGCCGCTTCATCGCCGACTGCACCGCCCGCCAGCGCCGCTTCGTCATCATCGTCACCGGCAAAGGCCTGCGCAGCGAAGGGAACGGCATCCTCCGCTCGGAAGTGCCCCGCTGGCTCAACGAGCCCGAACTCCGCACCCAGATCCTCAGCTTCTCCTACGCCCAGCCGCGCGACGGCGGCCAGGGCGCGCTCTACGTTCTCTTGAAACGGGACCGAAACGAATGACCCCGTTCGGCGAACGCGTCCGCGAACTCCGCGCCGAACGCCGCGTCACCCTCTCGCAAATGGCCGCCGACCTCAATATCTCGGCCGCCTACCTCTCCGCCCTCGAACACGGCAACCGCGGCCGCCCCACCCCCGGCCTGGTCCAGCAAATCTGCGGCTACTTCGGCCTGATCTGGGACGACGTCGAACACCTCAAACGCCTCGCCCACCTCTCCCAACCCCGCGTCACCCTCAATACCTCCGGCCTCTCTGCCCACGCCACCGCGCTGGCCAACGAACTCGCCGAAGCGATCCGCGACCTGCCGGACGCGAAAATCCAGGAGCTGCGGACGGTGCTGGGGGAACGAAAGCATCGGTAGGGGGAAGAGGAAGAGGGTAGAGCCGGGCTCTGCCCGGGCCCGCGAGGGGCCGGGGGCCCTTTGATCCCATTCGTTTTGGTTTTTCGCGCGTAGCGCCATCAAACCCTCACGCGGCGTGACGGTTGATTGCCGCTTCGCGGCGAAAAACTAGCGGGTACACAGGGCCTTCCCTCCGGGGGATTTCCGCACTCAGAAATGCCCACCGGGCATTTCTGCCGCCTTCGGCGACCGTGCTTCAATCCCTGTGCGGGGTCCAGGGGCAGCGCCCCTGGCCTTCTCCAGCTTCAGAGAATGAACTTCGACAGATCCGCCGACTTGGCGAGTTTGCCGACCCGTTCGCGGACCATATCGGCGGTGATTTCGACGGTTTCGCCGGAGCGGTCGGTTGCGGTGAAGGAGATGTCTTCGAGCAGGCGTTCGAGGACGGTTTGGAGGCGTCGCGCGCCGATGTTTTCGACCGACTGATTGATTTCGGCAGCGAGGTTAGCGATTTCGTCGATCGCCGCGTCGGCGAAGGCGAGGGTGACGTTCTCGGTGGCCAGCAGGGCGACGTACTGGGTGATCAGGCTGGCTTCCGGTTCGGTAAGGATGCGTTTGAAGTCGTCGCGGTCGAGGGCTTTGAGTTCGACGCGGTTGGGCAGGCGGCCCTGGAGTTCGGGCAGCAGGTCCGAGGGCTTGGCGAGGTGGAACGCGCCCGAGGCGATGAAGAGTATGTGGTCGGTCTTCACCGGGCCGTGCTTGGTGGTGACGGTGGTGCCTTCGATCAGCGGCAGGAGGTCGCGCTGCACGCCCTCGCGCGAGACGTCGGCGCCGCCGCGGTGTTCGGCGCGGGCGCAGATCTTGTCGATTTCGTCGATGAAGACGATGCCATCGTTTTCCACCGCCTTGATCGCTTCGCGGGTGACCTGCTCCTCGTCGAGGAGGCGGTCGCTCTCGTCCTCGATCAAGAGTTCGTAGCTTTCCGCGACGGTAACTTTCCGCTTTTTCGGCTGGCTGCCGAAGGCCTTGCCGAAGACGTCGTTGAGATTGAGGACGCCCATCTGCGCGCCCGGCATGTTGGGGATGTCGAAGGTGGGCAGGGCGCCCGCGCCGGAGTCCTTGAGTTCGATCTCGATGGTGCGGTCGTCGAGTTCGCCCTGGCGCAGCATGACGCGGAACTTCTGCCGGGTTTCCGGGTTCGCGGTCGCGCCGACGAGACCGTCGAGGACGCGTTCCTCGGCGGCGATTTCGGCCTTGGCGCGAACATCCTGGCGGAGGCGCACGCGGGTCATCGCGATCGCGGATTCGAGGAGGTCGCGGATGATGCTTTCGACGTCGCGGCCGACGTAGCCGACTTCGGTGAACTTGGTCGCCTCGACCTTGATGAACGGCGCCTGCGCGAGCTTGGCGAGGCGGCGGGCGATCTCGGTCTTGCCAACGCCGGTCGGGCCGATCATCAGGATGTTCTTCGGCAGGACTTCCTCGCGCAGGCTCTCGGCGAGCTGTTGGCGGCGCCAGCGGTTGCGCAGGGCGACGGCGACGGCGCGTTTGGCGTCGTGTTGCCCGACGATATGGCGATCCAGTTCGGATACGATTTCACGGGGGCTGAAGGCGTTCATAGGCTTTCGATCACGATGTTGCGGTTGGTGTAGATGCAGATGTCGGCGGCGATCTCGACGGCGCGGCGGGCGACCTGTTCGGCGTCGAGGTCGTCGCGGTCGATCATCGCGCGCGCCGCGGCGAGCGCATAGGGGCCGCCCGAGCCGATGCCGATCAAGGCGTCGTCGGGTTCGAGCACGTCACCGGTACCGGAGAGGATCAGCGAGGTTTCGGCATCGGCCACCGCCATCATCGCCTCGAGGCGGCGGAGGTAGCGGTCGGTGCGCCAGTCCTTGGCGAGTTCGACGCAGGCACGCGTGAGCTGACCGGGGAAGCGTTCGAGCTTGGCTTCGAGGCGTTCGAACAGGGTGAAGGCGTCGGCGGTCGCGCCGGCGAAGCCGGCGAGCACGTTGCCGTCGGCAAGGCGGCGGACCTTGCGCGCCGTGGACTTGACCACGGTATTGCCGAGGGTGACTTGGCCATCGGCCGCGATCACCACCCGACCGCCTTTTCGGATCGAGACCACGGTGGTCCCGTGCCAGGATTGGGGTTCCACGGATAGGGGCTCCCTGCGATGAATTTCGGACAGGGAAGCAATGTAAGGCGGGGGAACCCCGTGCGCCACTCAAGAAGCCGAATGACGGCCGCTTAGTTCTCCGCCTGGGCCATCGCCTTGATCAAGGCATAAACCTGGCCGCGCGCCCGCTCGTTGCGGATCTTCCAGTAATTGCGGACCAGCTCCAGAGTCTCGGTACGCGAAAGCGGATCGTCGTCGAACGCCTCGTCTTCGGCGAAATGCGACGCCACGCCGGCCTCGAAGGTTTCGGGCAGCGCGCCGTAGCGCTCTTCCGCCACCTGGGCGCTGACGTCCTGGAAGAAGAAGCTGATCGGCACCGAGAGGACGTTGCCGATGTCGTACAGGCGGCTCGCCGAAACCCGGTTAAAGCCTCGCTCGTACTTCTGAATTTGCTGGAAGGTCACGCCCACAGACGACGCGAGTTGTTCCTGGGTCATGCCGACCAGGTTGCGCCGCAGACGGATGCGCAAACCAACGTGGACATCGATCGGGTCCGGACCGTTTTCCGTCACGATGTTTTTGGGGAGACGACGTTCGATCATGGGCGGAGCATTCTCTTATACGTAGTGGGGGCCTGCACACATACGTGCGTTTTTTCGCTCTTGTCAACGGTCTTTACTAATCTTTAGGATCTTGTCCACAGCTTTCCTCTGTTCGGAAAGTTTGGGCCGGAGTGTAGAGTTTGCCTCGAACACGCCGATCCTGTAATACACCTATACGGATGAACCAGGGCTTCCTGGCGCGGGGGGCGCGCCGAAGCCGCAGGGAGTGTGGCGATGAGAACCGCGACGATTGAACGCATAACGCGGGAAACCGAAATCTCCGTTAGGGTCGACCTCGACGGCACCGGCACGTATGACGTGCAAACCGGCGTTGGATTTCTGGACCATATGCTCGAGCAGCTCTCCCGCCACAGCCTCATCGACCTCACCGTCCGCGCCAAGGGCGACACCCACATCGACGATCACCACACCACCGAGGACTCCGGACTCGCCATCGGCAGCGCCATCGCCAAGGCCCTCGGCAGCCGCGCCGGCATCCGCCGGTATGGCGACGCCCTGATCCCGATGGATGAAAGCCTCGCGCGCTGCGCCATCGACCTGTCCAACCGGCCGTACCTGGTGTGGCGGGTGGACCTGCCCGCGCCGAAATTGGGCAGCATGGAAGCCGAACTGTTCCGCGAATGGTTCCAGGCGTTCGCCCAGACCTGCGGCGCGACTCTGCACGTCGAGGTGCCCTACGGCGGCAACACCCATCACATGATCGAAGCCTGCTTCAAGGCGCTCGCCCGCGCGCTCCGCGCCGCGATCGAGATCGACCCGCGCGCCGCCGACGCCGTGCCCTCGACCAAGGGCGTGCTCGGCGGCTCGCTCGCGAGCGGCGCAGCGAAATGACCGGCACCGTCGCGATCGTCGATTACGGCTCGGGGAACCTGCGCTCGGCGGCCAAAGC
>LUYR01000163.1 GCA_001603335.1 Rhodospirillales bacterium Alpha_05
GTCGCCCTACATCGGCGCGCCGGAGCCGTGCGTGGAGCGACTGCGGGCCCTCGACGTCGACTTCGAGCCGGTGGCGGATGGCGGCAGCAAGAGCTGCCCGATCGTCGGTGCGGTGAAGGTGACGCGGGTGGGCGCGGCGCAGCTCGACAAGCCCGCGGTGATGACCTGCGCGCTCGCCGAGAAGCTTTCGGAATGGGAGGGCGTGTTCGTGCAGCCCGCCGCGAAGCGCCTGCTCGGCGGCCCGGTGACGACGATGCACCACTACGGCACCTACGCCTGCCGCCGCGCCACCGGCAAGAAGAGCCGAATGAGCGAGCACGCCCGCGCCAACGCCATCGACATCGGCATCTTCGAAACCGCCGCGGGCGAAAAGGCCTCGGTGACGCTGAACTGGAACGGCCACGACGCCAAGGCCGAATTCCTCAAGCAGGTCGGCCAGGGCGCCTGCACCCTGTTCGCGGGCGTGCTCGGCCCGGATTCCGACGCCAACCACCGCGACCACTTCCACTTCGACATGGGCCCCTGGCCGTTCTGCCAGCTCAACATGATCGACCCCAGGACGATCAGGAAGTAAGCGGGAAGGAAGGTCCGGGCGCTGCCCGGGCCCGCTGGGGCCTCGGGCCCCAGACCCCATGAATTTTGATTTTTCGCCGCGAAGCGGCTATTCCCTTTCACGCGGCGTGACGGGGCTTATGGCGCTACGCGCAAAAACAAGTGGGGTCTGGGGCCTAAGGCCCCAGCGGGCCCGGGCAGCGCCCGGACCTTCCCTCAGCCCTTGTCCGCGTAGGGATTCTTGCCCTGGCGGAGGAGCAGGCGGATTGGGATGCCTTCGAGGTCGAAGGCGTCGCGGAGGCCGTTGACCAGATACCGGGCGTAGCTATCCGGCATGTCGGCGGCGCGGCTGACGAAGGCAACGAACGTCGGCGGGCGGATTTTCGCCTGGGTGACGTAGCGAACGCGCAGGCGGCGCCCCAGGCTGCCGAGCGGCGGCGGGTGGCGTTCGGTCATTTCCCGCAGCCAGTCGTTGAGCTTGCGGGTTTGGACGCGGGTGTTCCAGAGGTCGTAGACCTTGAACACGGTTTCCATCATCCGGTCCATGCCCTGGCCCTTCAAGGCCGAGACGGTGACGAACGGCACGCCGCGCACCTGGGGCAGAACGTGGGCGAGCTTGTCCTTCAGGTCTTCGATGATCTCGGGCTTGTTCTCGGCGATGTCCCACTTGTTGATCACGACGATCAACGCGCGGCCTTCGTCGACGACGTGGCGGGCGATGGTGAGGTCCTGCTTGTCGAGGATGCCGTTGACGTCGAGCACGAGGGCGACGACGTTGGCCATCCGCACCGCGTTGAGGGTGTCCTGGGCCGAGAGCTTTTCGAGGCTTTCGTCGATCTTCGACTTACGCCGCAGGCCCGCGGTGTCGACCAGGGTGAGGGTCTTGTCGCGCCACTGGAACGGGCTCGCGATGGCGTCGCGGGTGATCCCGGCCTCGGGGCCGGTAAGCATGCGTTCCTCGCCGAGGAGCTGGTTGACCAGGGTTGACTTGCCGACGTTGGGGCGACCGACGATGGCGAGCGAGACCGGGCGCTGGCGCAGCTGCTCCTCGACGGCTTCGTCGGTGAGTTCCTCGGTTTCCTCTTCCGGGCCGAATTCGTCTTCCACTTCCGGCGGGTCGGCGGCGTCGGCGAACGGGCGGAGCGCGTCGTAGAGGTCGCCGAAGCCTTCGCCGTGTTCGGCGGAGACCGGCACCGGCTCGCCCAGGCCCATGCTGAAGGCTTCGTACATGCCGGGCTGTCCGGCGCGGCCTTCGCATTTGTTGGCGACGAGGACCACCGGCTTCTTCTGGCGGCGCAGCAATCCGGCGAAGTGGGAGTCGAGCGGCGTCACCCCGGCGCGGGCGTCGATCAGCATCATGATCACGTCGGCGTTGCGGATCGCGACGTCGGTTTGCGCGCGCATCCGGCCTTCGGTGGTGGCGAGGTCGTTGGTGTCTTCGAGGCCCGCGGTGTCGATCAGGCGGAAGCGCAGGTCGCCGAGGGTGGCGTTACCCTCGCGGCGGTCGCGGGTGACGCCCGGCAGATCGTGGACGATCGCCGAGCGCGAGCCGGTCAGACGGTTGAACAGCGTCGATTTGCCGACATTGGGTCGGCCGACGATGGCGACGGTGAGCGTCATGGCTCGTTTCTTTCGTTAACGGTACGCGACCAGGTCGGCATCGTCGGTGAGGAAGTAGATGCTTCCTCCCGCCGCCACCGGCGGCACCGTGACGCCGCCCGGCAGTTTGTCGTAGCCCAGCACCTTGCCGGTATATGGGGAGATCGCGACGATATACCCGTGCGACCCGGCGATGATCAGGCGGTCGCCCGCGAGGATCGGCCCGGTCCAGACGATCCGGCCCGAGTGGGTATCCGGGCGCAGCCAGGTGGAGAGCGGCGTGACCCAGACGATCCGGCCCGAGTTGGCCTGGAGGGCGACGACTTCGTTGTCGTTGGTGACGAGGAAGAGGAAGTTCCCCGCGACCCACGGCATGTTGACGCCGCCGATTTCCTTGTCCCAGATCCGTCCGCCGGTGCGGATGTCGAGGGCGGCGGAGAGGCCGGCGTTGCCGACCGCGAAGACCCGGCCGCCCGCGATCACCGGCGGCGCCTTGATGTCGCCGATCGAGGAGACGCCGGAGGCGCGACGTCCGCCCGCGAGGCTGTCTTCCCAGGCAAGCGAGCCGTTTTCGACACGGAGCGCGGCGAGCGCGCCCGAGCGCATCGCCACCACCACGACGCCGAGGTCGGCGGCGGGGCTGGCGGCGCCGAGCAGGCCTTCGGGCGATTCCTGGCCGGTGAATTCCCAGAGCTTGCGGCCGTCGAGCGCGGCATAGGCGACGACGCGGTTGCTCGCGGTGACGACGAAGACGCGGCCGCCGTAGATCGTCGGCGCGGCGCGCAGCGGCGAATCGAGGCGCGCCTTCCAGAAGAAGCCGCCGGTCTTGGCGTCGAGCGCCCAGAGCTCGCCGGCGCCGG
>LUYR01000164.1 GCA_001603335.1 Rhodospirillales bacterium Alpha_05
AGCTGGTCCCGGAAGCGCTTTTCAAGGCCCGGATCCAGCTTGCCCCCGCCCGTGAGGATGTAGCGCAGCTCCGGGGGCAGGGTCTCTCCCTTGGAGGCCACGCCGAGAAGGAAGGGGAGCATGGTGGGAACGGCGATGAGGGTGCCGGTCTTCGATTCCCTCAGTCCCTCGAAGAAATTCTTCAGGGGGAGGAAACCGGGGAGAAGAGCCTCCGGGAGTCCCCAGACGAGGGGCAGGACGCCGCAGACCGTGTAGCCGAAGGAATGGAAGTTGGGCAGCACGTTCATGAGGACCCGGCCCTTGTCAAAGCCCTCCACGGTTTCGTGGACGCCCTTCGTGTTGTCGTAGAGATTGTCGTGGGTCAGGGGCACCGCCTTCGGTGCGCCCGTGGTGCCGGAGGTGGCGAAGATCACCGCCACGTCGGGATCCTGTTCCACCCGGTCCCGCCGCCCCGTGAACGGAGGGACCGTTCCGTCGGGGGTTGTCTCCACGGCAGGTATCCCCGCCGCCTGGACCGCCTCCGCAAGGGCTTCCATCCCTTCGCCGAGGACCACGCCGAAAGGATCCACGTGGTGGAGAATCTTCAGGATCCACTCCGTGCCCCCTCTGGGGTTCAGCGGGACGATGGTTCCTCCGAGGCGCCAGGCCGCCATGGACAGGTGGAGCACCAGCGGGCTGTT
This sequence comes from Rhodospirillales bacterium Alpha_05, assembly GCA_001603335.1. Classification (GTDB taxonomy): domain Bacteria; phylum Pseudomonadota; class Alphaproteobacteria; order Rhodospirillales; family Rhodospirillaceae; genus Oleispirillum. The sequence goes on from LUYR01000164.1 coordinate 681, forward strand.
GGGCAGGAACACCGCAAGACGGCTGCCGGGCTGGAATCCTCCCCGGCGGAGGGTTTCGGCGCAGAGGGCGGTCTTTCTCTCCGTTTCCCCGGCGTCCTCCCAGGCGCCCTTCCACCAGAGAACCCGCTGGGACGGATCCCCGGAAAACCTGTGAGCAATCTTCTCCTCGAGGCGAACGGACATGTACGGATCCTCCTTTTCTTCTCATGGACTTTCCGTGTAAGGATAGCACATTCTCCCCCCGTTTTTTCCTCCCCGGGGATGATAGAATGGGGAAAAACGGCCTCCCCCCGGCCGGACGCACAAACCGGAGGTATCTGATGAAAACCCTGTATCTCGACTGCTTCGCCGGCATCGCCGGCGACATGTTTCTCGGAGCTCTGCTCGACATCGGCCTTGACAGGAAAGCCTTTCTCGAAACCATGGAGAGCATCGTCCTCTTTCCCGGCCACGGCCATTCCGGCGACCACCACAGCCACGGCGAAGGCCATTCCCATGGGCATGACCAGGATCATCACCATCACCACGGCCCGGAGGACCGGCTGCAGATCTCCATCAGCCGGGGAAGCCGGGGCGGGATCGCCGGAACGAAGGTGTCGGTCCGCAGCTTCGAGGATCATCCTCACCGGGGGCTCTCCGACGTCCTCGCCATCATTGGGGCGAGCCCCCTCTCCCCATGGGTGAAGGAGCGGAGCACCGCCGCCTTCCGGCTTCTCGCCGAAGCGGAGGCGAAGGTTCACGGAACCACCCCGGAGGAGGTCCATTTCCACGAGGTCGGCGCCATCGACTCCATCGCCGACATCATCGGGGCTTTCGTCCTGGTGGAGATGGCGGGCATCGAACAAACGGTCTCCTCCCCCCTCAACGTGGGGTCGGGCACGATCAAATGCGCCCACGGCATCCTCCCCATCCCCGCCCCGGCCGCTATGGAACTCCTGGAGGGAATCCCCATTTACGCCGAAGGGGCCCCCATGGAGCGGGTGACCCCCACGGGAGCCCTCCTGATCCGGTGCCTGGCAGGGGAATTCGGCCCCCTGCCTGCGGGAAAAGTTCTGGCATCAGGCAAGGGGCTGGGCGACCGGGACAGCGACATTCCCAACCTGGTGCGGGCCGTGATCGTGGAGACTCCCGGCGGGAGC
>LUYR01000165.1 GCA_001603335.1 Rhodospirillales bacterium Alpha_05
GCTGACGCAGCTACGGAAGGCGGTGGGGGGCGGCGACGGCGCGGCGCTCGGCGTCGGCCTGACCCTCGCGGCGGCGCTGGTGGCGCGTTGGGGAGGCGTCTGGCAGGTCGACGCGACCGACGGCGGCGGCGCGTGCATCGGATTTTCCGCGAATTTGCCGCCTTTGGTGGAAAAAAAGTAAGCGTCGCGGCACGAATCCGCGTTATTGTTTCGGAAATCCACCGGTTACCGTTGAGGACCTTCTTCGTGGGGTTGAAAGATCTCCTTTCCGGCGCCCGCGCCAAGCCCGTGATTCCCTCCGCGCCGCGCGCGGCGGCGCCGTCGCCGTTTGCGCGTCCGGTGGAGCCCGAGGGCTTCGTGCCCGGCAGTTGGCCGGTCGAACGCCTCGACGTGCTCGAAGAGGTGTGGGGCAAGGGATGCCTCCAGCCCGGCGCGCATGAAGACATCACCGGGTTGATGAACGTCTGCGCCCTGTCCTCCGCCAAGACCATGCTCGACATGGGCGCGGGGATCGGCGGCGCGTCGCGCGCGATGGTGAACAAGTTCGGCGTCTGGCTGGTCGGCCTCGAACGCGACGAAGCCCTGGTCGCCGAGGCCAATCGCCGCTCGCTGGTCGAGGATCTCGACAAGAAGGCGGTGTTCTACGCCTGCGACTACGAAACCCTGGCGCTCAAGCCTTCGGGCTACGACGCGATCCTCTGCCGCTATGCGCTCTCCACGGTGGCGAACAAGGACGGCGTCTACGACCAGTTCGTCGAGGGGCTGAAGCCGTCCGCCCACCTCGTCATCGTCGACTTCGTCATCGGCGAGGCGCAGGGCAACGAGGCGATCCTCAAGCGCCTCTGGGAGTGCGAGGAGCCGAAGTTGCAGCCCGCGCGCGCCGGTGCGATCGCGGCGGCGCTGAAAAAACGCAACTGCCTGATCCACGTGGCGAAGGACATCACCGACGAGGTGATGCCCCGAATCGTCGCCGGATGGGCGCGTTTCGGCCAGTCCCTCAAGCCCGGCGTGACGCCGCGGCGGACCGCCGAGATCATTCTCCACGAGGCGGCGAAGTGGGAGGCGCGCGTCGCAGCCCTGCAATCCGGCGCGATCCGGGTGTATCGCTTCCACGCGACCAACTCGGCGGAGAAGAAAAAGGGCCGGGTTTCGACTTTGAGCGATTGGAAGTATTGACAGTCCGGTGGGGGCTGCGTAAGGTGCGCCCCTCAAACGGGACGCCCTAAAACCTGGAAGTGGCTATCATGAAGGTTCGTAACTCTTTGAAATCCGCGAAAGCGCGGGACAAGAATTGCCGCGTGGTGCGTCGCAAAGGTCGTATCTACGTGATCAATAAGACCAATCCGCGCTTCAAGGCGCGCCAGGGCTGATATCGCCCCGCGCACAGAATTAAAGGCGGCCTTCGGGCCGCCTTTTCCATTTCTGGGTCCCGCGCTGGGCGACGGGCAAAACAAAAGGCGGCCGCAAGGCCGCCTTTGTCGCGGGTGGAAACCCGGTCGCCGGGGCTAGACGTCCTCGACGAAGGCGATGCGCAGCGAGTTGGTGGTGCCGGGGCGCCCGAAGGGCACGCCAGCGGTGACCACCAGGCGCTCGCCGACGCCGGCGAAGCCGTCGCGCAGCGCGACGTGGGAGGCGCGCAGCACAGCTTCGGTGAAGCTGGTGATGCCGCTGTCGATCACCGCATGCACGCCCCAGACGATGCTCAGGCGCCGTGCGACGTCGAGGTTGGGGGTGAGGCAGAGAATCGGCACCATCGGCCGCTCGCGCGCGGCGCGCACGGTGGTCGAGCCCGAGTGGGTGAAGGTGGCGATCGCCTGGGCGTTCAAGGTCTGGGCGACCTGCCGCGCCGCAGCGCTGATCGCGTCGGCCGAGGTGGCTTCCGGCGCGCGATGCGAGGCTTCGATCAGGACCGCATACTGCGGGTCGGCTTCCACCGCCGCGATGATCCGGTCCATCATCTCCACCGCCAGCACCGGGTATGCGCCCGAGGCGGTTTCCGCCGAGAGCATCACCGCATCCGCGCCGTCGTAGATCGCGGTGGCGACGTCGGAGGCTTCCGCACGGGTCGGGGCCGGGGCGGTGATCATGCTTTCGAGCATCTGGGTGGCGACGATCACCGGCTTGCCCGCCTCGCGGCAGGCGGCGATGATCCGCTTTTGCGCCATCGGCACACGCTCGGGCGGAATTTCCACGCCGAGGTCGCCGCGCGCCACCATGATGCCGTCGGCGAGTTCGACGATGCCGTCCAGGTGTTCGAGGGCCGAGGGCTTCTCGAGCTTGGCGACGATGCCCGCCTGGCCGTCGACCAGCTTGCGGATTTCGGAGATGTCGTCGGGGCGCTGTACGAACGACAGCGCCACCCAGTCCACCCCGATGTCGAGGGCGAAGGCGAGGTCGGCGCGGTCTTTCTTGGTCAGCGGCGAGATGTTCAGCGTCACGCCCGGCACGTTGACGCCCTTGCGATCGGAGAGCGTGCCCGCGGTGACAACTTCGGTCTCGGCGTATTCGGGGGTGGCGTGGACGACCTTGAGGCGGATGCGCCCGTCGTCGAGGAGGAGATCGGTGCCCGGAACCAGGGCGGCGAAGATCTCGGGGTGGGGGAGGCGCACCCGTTCGGTGCTGCCCGGCTTGTCCTCAAGGTCGAGGCGGAACGCCTGGCCCGCCTTGAGAGCGACCTTGCCGTCGGGGAAGGTGCCGATCCGGAGCTTCGGCCCCTGGAGATCCGCGAGGATCCCGATCGGTCTCTTCAGCCGCCTCGCAATCGAGCGAATGATTTCCAAACGTGCGCGGTGATCGTCCTGGGTGCCGTGGCTGAAGTTCAGCCGGAACACGTCCGCACCCGCGCGGAACAAAGTCTCGATGGCCTCTTCAGTCGAAGAGGCCGGACCGAGGGTCGCAAGGATTTTTGCGTTTCTGAAGCGTCTCATGCCCATCCAGTTAAGCACGCCGACAACATTTTAAAGGCTTGGCCCGAGAAGGATTTTTGACACGGGTGCCGCCGCGATCGGCGCAGGGTTCAGATCGTTTTATTTGCAGCACGATCAATTGCATATTTGAGCGATTTTAGCAGTTCGCGCCCGATCTCGCCACCGTCGCCGGAGACCCGATCCCGGATCACCGCGCGCATTGCGTCGGTGTGCGCCTTGACCACCGAGAGCGCGCTGTCGTCTTCCGGACAGCCGGGCAAGGTGGCTTCATACAAGGATTTGGAAAACACCGTGATCAGCGGATAGCCGAAGGTGCCGCCCTGGCCGCGCAATTCGTGCGCGACCATGTTCATCTCCTGGAAGTGACTGCGCCGGTTGGTCGGGTTGAGCAACGCGGCTTCGGTCACCTTGGAGAGCTTGGTGAGGTAGTTCTTCGCCCAGTCGGCGAAATCCAGCGATTGGCGCTGGAGGGTGTTCTCGGCTTCGTCGAGGAGCGCCTTCGGCAGTTCGAGCGGGCCCTTGATCCCGGAGCCGCCGACCTTCTCGCGCAGCGTGTTGGGGAGGCGGAAATACCAGACGTCCGACGGCGTCTTCGGCTTCACCACCTTGTCGGCGGAGTAGACGATGGTTGCGTGGCTCTCGCCCGGACGGCGGCGGTTCTCGATCCCGCCCGGCGGCGCGCCGTTGCGGCGGCGGCGGTCGGGGCCGAAATAGGTCGAGCAGGTGACGAACTGGCGCGGCTGGTCGATCACCTTCATCACCCGGTCGAGCACGGACTGGGCGGAAAACGGCTTGGCAACGAATTCGGTGACGCCGAGGTCGCGCGCCGCCTCCACGTATTCCTTGTCGGCCGCGCCCGAGATCATGATGAACGGCATGAAGCGGTTCGCGGATTCCTTTTGCATCCGCACCCAGCGCAGCAGCAGGAGGCCGTTGATCGGCGACATCAGCAAATCGCAGAGGATCATGTCGACGTTCATCAGGCCCGCGGCCTGGCCCTGGGTCTTGCCTGCGATCTGGAGGAACTCGATCGCTTCCTGCCCGTTGCGCGCGGTGGCGACCCAGCCGAAGCCCAACTGCTTCAACACGTTCTCGAGGATGTCGCGGATATAAAGGTTGTCCTCGACGAGGAGGATCGACAGGCGTTCTAGGCTGATACTCACGGCGATTTTCGACCCCGGAAGGAAGCTCGGCCGACGAAGCCGGACCGTGCAACACTATAGGTGACGGTTTGCGGGTTGAGAAGAGCGAACGGTCCCGCTAATCTCGCCGTCTCGCCGCCCGACCGGGCGGCCACCCGATCCAGTCACCAAGGATGGTTTTTCCATGAGTACCGATGTGGGCGGCGTCGCAGCCGAACAGTTGCAGTCCCTGATCATGCGCATCGAGCGCCTCGAAGAGGACAAGGCCAACGTCGCGGCCGATATTCGCGAGGTTTACAGCGAAGCCAAGGGCCAGGGCTTCGACGTCAAGATCATGCGCCAGGTGATCCGCCTCCGGAAGATGGAGGAGAACGACTACCGGGAGCAGGAAGAGATTCTCGATCTCTACAAACGCGCCCTAGGCATGCAAGTCTAAGCGCGACGGGTTCTTTTGCGTCGTGGGGGCGTCGAAGCGCTTGCGCGTAGCCCCGCTACGCGCTGCGCGCTTCTCCTGCCCACGCCGCAAAACTCCTGCGGCGAGGCGCTGTTCGCTCCCGGGAAAGCAGAGGCGGGGCCTCGGCAGGCGGGGGAGGCGATCTTATATAGCCAGCAGTCACTTCGCGCGCGGTTCCGCGCACGTCCGCCGTCACCAGATTCCAGAGGGGTTTCCATGTCCGCTTCCGCCACGCAGTCGTCGTCGTCGCTTCCGGCCTGGGATCTCGCCGATCTGTACCCCGGCGCGGAGAGCCCGGAGCTGAAGGCCGACCTCAAGCGGGTCGAGGAGATGGCAGCGGAGTTCTCGCGCGATTTCGCGGGCAAGATGGCGACCCTGGACGCCGCGGGCTTCGCCGAGGCGCTGCGCCAGTACGAGGAGATCAACGAGATCCTCGGCCGCATCCTCAGCTTCGCCCAGCTGCGCCATGCCACCGCCGTCACCGACGCGGCGATCGCCCGCTTCCAGCAGAACATCAACGAAAAGGCGACGGTGATCAGCCAGAAGACGCTGTTCTTCAGCCTCGAGATCAACCACGTCGACGACGCGCGGATCAAGCTCTGGCTCGAACACCCGGAGACCAAGCGCTACAAGCCCTGGCTCGACCACGTCCGCGCCTTCCGCCCCTATCAGCTCTCCGACGAGGCGGAAAACCTCCTGCACGAGCGGGAAGTCGTCGGCCGCGCCGCGTGGAACCGCCTGTTCGACGAAACCCTGGCGGCGATGCGCTTCCCCTTCGACGGCGTCGACTTGACCATGACCGAGGCCTTCGACAAGCTCTCCGACCCCAAGCGCGAGGTCCGCGCCAACGCGGGCAAGGTGATCGCCGAAGTGCTGCGCGAAAATTCGCGGATCACCGCGCTCGTCACCAACGTGCTGGCCAAGGACAAGCAGATCGACGACGACCGGCGCGGCTACAAGCGCCCGGTGTCGAGCCGCAACCTCGCCAATCAGGTCGAGGACGAGGTGGTGGACGCCCTGGTCGCCGCGGTGCAGGAAGCCTATCCGCGCCTGTCGCATCGCTACTACGCACTGAAGGCGAAGTGGCTCGGGCTCGAAAAGCTCGCCCACACCGACCGCAATGCGCCGCTCCCCGGCGACGACGGCCGCCGCTATTCCTGGCCCGACGCGGTCGAGCTGGTGCTGAACGCCTACCACGGCTTCTCGCCCAAGCTCGCCGAAACCGCCAAGCCGTTCTTCGAGAAGGCGTGGATCGACGTGCCGGTGCGGCCGGGCAAGGCCTCGGGCGCGTTCGCGCATCCGACGGTGCCGAGCGCGCACCCCTACCTGATGCTCAACTACATGGGCCGATCGCGTGACGTGATGACCCTGGCCCACGAGCTCGGCCACGGCTGCCACCAGTGCCTCGCCGCGGCCCAGGGGACGCTGCTTTCCGACACGCCGCTGACACTGGCCGAGACCGCCTCGGTGTTCGGCGAGATGCTGACCTTCCGCGCCGTGCTCGACAGCACGCAGGACAAGGCGGCGCGCAAGATCCTCCTCTCCAACAAGATCGAAGACATGCTCAACACCGTGGTGCGGCAGATCGCCTTCCACGAGTTCGAGGCGCGGGTGCATGCCGAGCGCCGCGAGGGCGAGCTCTCGATCGAGCGCCTGGGCGAAATCTGGCTCGACGTCCAGACCGAGAGCCTCGGGCCGGCATTCGACTTCGACGACGACTACCGGATCTTCTGGTCGTACATCCCGCACTTCATCCACGTGCCGTTCTACGTCTACGCGTACGCCTTCGGCGACTGCCTGGTGAACGCGCTCTACGGCGTCTATCAGTCGGGGCATCCGGGCTTTGCCGAGAAGTATCTCGACATGCTGCGCGCGGGCGGAACCAAGGGGCACCGCGAGCTTCTCGCGCCCTTCGGTCTCGACGCGGCGGACCCGAAGTTCTGGTCGATCGGCCTCAACGTGGTTTCCGGCCTGATCGACGAGCTCGAGGCCCTCGAAGCCTGATAACAATGTACGATTCCGCGCGGATTTGGGCTTAGGTTCTTGCGTCCAAGGGGGCGGATTGGTAGGAAGAATAGGTCTCGGCGCCGCTCGGTGCCGGGCCCATTCTGGCTGCATCTGGGGTGAGCCGCCAACCGGTGTCCGGCCGCGGCGACGGCAGTGAAAAGACGGCCGACGTAGGGAGCTAATTCATGAAAATCGCAATACCGAAGGAGCGACGGGCGCATGAAACCCGGGTCGCGGCTTCGCCTGATACGGTGAAGAAATTCGTCGGCCTGGGCTGCACCGTCCAGGTGGAGAAAGACGCGGGCCTCGCCGCGAGCTTCACCGACGACGCGTACGTCGCGGCGGGCGCGACCATCGCCAAAACCGCGGCGGCGGTCTACAAGGACGCCGACGTGGTGCTGAAGGTCCAGCGGCCGATGACCGCCGACGAAGGCACCGACGAAATCGCCATGCTCAAATCCGGCGCGACGTTGTTCTCGGTGCTCCAGGCGCTCACCAGCAAGGACTATTGCGAAAAGCTCGCCGCCGCCGGTGTCGACGCCTTCGCCATGGAACTGATGCCGCGCATCTCGCGCGCGCAGAGCATGGACGTGCTCTCCTCCCAGTCCAACCTCGCGGGCTACAAGGCGGTGGTCGATGCCGCCTCCGAGTTCAACCGCGCCCTGCCGATGATGATGACCGCCGCCGGAACCGTGCCGCCCGCTCGCGTGCTGGTGATGGGCGCGGGCGTCGCCGGTCTGCAGGCGATCGCGACCGCCAAGCGCCTCGGCGCCGTGGTCTACGCCTTCGACGTGCGCGCCGCGGCGAAGGAACAGGTCGAATCCCTCGGCGGCAAGTTCGTCGTCGTCGACGAAGAGGCGATGAAGAGCGCCGAAACCGCCGGCGGCTACGCCAAGGAAATGGGCGAGGAATACAAGAAGAAGCAGGCCCAGGCGACCGCCGACCAGGCGGCCAAGGCCGACATCATCATCTGCACCGCGTTGATCCCCGGGCGTCCCGCTCCGGTGCTGATCACCGAGGAGATGGTGAAGGGGATGAAGCCGGGCTCGATCATCGTCGATCTCGCGGTCGAAGCGGGCGGCAACTGCCCGCTCTCCGAATACGGCAAGATCGTCAAGAAGCACGGCGTCACCCTGATGGGCCATGCCAACGTGCCGGGCCGCGTCGCGTCCGACGCCTCGATGCTCTATGCCAAGAACATCTGGAACTTCGTGTCGACGATGGTTGACAAGGAGACCAAGACCTTGAAGCCGAACCTGTCGGACGAGTTGGTGACGGGCACCCTGGTGAGCCGTGAAGGCAAGCTGGTGCATCCGTCCCTCGCCGCGGAAGGAGGGAAGTGATGGCTGCGGAAAACCTTGCGGAACAGGCCGGACGGGTTGCGGAAAAGGCGGGTGAGCTCGCCGCCGTCGCGCGCGCCCTGGCGGAACAGGCGGCGAATACCGTGACCGCAGTGGTCAACGGCGCGCCGGCCCCCGAAGCGACCCCCGGGCCGTTCTGGTACCTGTTCACGATCTTCGTGCTGGCGATCTTCGTCGGCTACTACGTGGTCTGGCGGGTTACCCCGGCGCTGCACTCGCCGCTGATGGCGGTGACCAACGCGATCTCGTCGGTGATCATCGTCGGCGCACTGATCGCCGCCGGTCCGGCGCATTTCTCGGCTTCGCAGGTGATGGGCTTCCTCGCGGTGATCCTGGCTTCGGTCAACATCTTCGGCGGGTTCATCGTCACCCAGCGCATGCTGTCGATGTTCAAGAAGAAGAAGTAGGGGGAACCTGGACATGCATGCGGAAAGCCTCACCATGCTCGCGTACATCATCGCGGGCGTCTGTTTCATCATGGCGCTGAAAGGGCTGTCTTCGCCCGAGTCATCGCGTCAAGGCAACATCTTCGGCATCGTCGGCATGACGATCGCGATCCTCACCACCCTGGCCTCGCCGATGGTGGTCAACTACCTCTGGATCGTCATCGGCATCGCCATCGGCGGCGGCATCGGCGCGTTCATCGCCAAGAAAATCCAGATGACCGCGCTGCCCCAGCTCGTCGCGGCCTTCCATAGCCTCGTCGGCCTCGCCGCGGTGTGCGTCGCCACCGCCGCCTACCTCGCGCCCGAGTCCTACGGCATCGGCGTCTCCGGCCACATCCACACCGGCTCGCTGGTGGAAATGTCGCTCGGCCTCGCCGTCGGTGCGATCACCTTCTCCGGCTCGATCATCGCGTTCGGCAAGCTCCAGGGCCTGATCTCCGGCAAGCCGGTGACCTTCCCGATGCAGCACATGCTGAACCTCGCGCTCGGCATCACGCTGGTGCTGCTGATCGTCGTCTTCGCGGTCAGCGAGAGCAGCGCTGCGTTCTTCCTGCTGATGGCCTTGGCGTTCGCCTTGGGCTTCCTCCTGATCATCCCGATCGGCGGCGCCGACATGCCGGTGGTGATCTCGATGCTCAACTCCTACTCGGGTTGGGCGGCCTGCGGCATCGGCTTCACCCTCGCCAACAGCCTGCTGATCATCACCGGTGCGCTCGTCGGCGCTTCGGGTGCGATCCTGTCCTACATCATGTGCAAGGGCATGAACCGCTCGTTCTTCAACGTCATCCTGGGCGGCTTCGGCGCGGATGCCGCGGCGGCGAGCGGCCCGGACATCGGCGACAAGACGGTGAAGTCGGGTTCGGCCGACGATGCCGCCTTCATCATGAAGAACGCCTCGAAGGTGATCATCGTCCCGGGTTACGGCATGGCCGTCGCCCAGGCGCAGCACGCGCTCCGCGAAATGGCCGACACCCTCAAGAAGGAAGGCGTGGACGTCTCCTACGCCATCCATCCGGTGGCGGGCCGTATGCCGGGTCACATGAACGTGCTGCTGGCGGAAGCCAACGTGCCGTATGACGAAGTCTTCGAGTTGGAGGAGATCAACCACGAATTCTCCACTGCCGACGTCGTCTACGTCATCGGCGCCAACGACGTCACCAACCCCTCGGCGAAGAACGATCCGTCCAGCCCGATCTACGGCATGCCGATCCTCGAGGTCGACCGCGCCAAGACCGTGCTGTTCGTCAAACGCTCGATGGCGTCGGGCTACGCGGGCGTCGAAAACCCGCTGTTCTATGCCGACAACACGATGATGCTGTTCGGCGATGCGAAGAAGATGACCGAACAAATCGTTCAGGCGCTCTAACGTTTTCAGCCTATTGCACCAATATCAGGGCGGCCTTCGGGCCGCCCTTTTCGATTCCGTGAGGAGAGTTCGCGTGAGTGTTCCGAAGCCATCGTCGTGGCTGATCCTGTTGCTCGGCGTCGCGTGCGGCGCGATCGTCGCCAATCTCTATTACGCCCAGCCGCTGGTCGGGCCGATCGCCGCGTCGCTCGGCCTCGCCCCCGATGCGGCGGGGGTGATCGTCACCCTCACCCAGGTCGGCTACGGCCTCGGCCTGTTGCTGATCGTGCCGCTTGCCGACCTCACCGAGAACCGTCGCCTGATCGTCGCGGTGGTGGCCTTGAGCGCCGTCGCGCTCGCCGGGGCGGCGCTCTCGGGCAACGCGGTGGCGTTCCTCGCGGCGTCGCTGACCATCGGCCTGTGTTCGGTCTCGGCGCAGGTGCTGGTGCCGTTCGCGGCGCATCTCGCGCCCGAGGAGATGCGGGGGCGGGTGGTCGGCAACGTGATGTCGGGGCTGCTGCTGGGGATCATGCTGGCGCGGCCGTTCGCGAGCTTCCTCGCCGACCTCGCCTCGTGGCATGCGGTGTTCTGGGTGTCCGCGGCGCTGATGGCGGGCTTGGCGGTGCTGCTGCGCTATGCGCTGCCGCGCAGGCGGCCGAACACCGATCTCTCCTATGCGACGCTCCTGGTGTCGATGGCGTACCTCGTCGCCTCGACCCCGGCGCTGCGGCGACGCGGGTTCTACCAGGCCTGCCTGTTCGGTGCGTTCAGCCTGTTCTGGACTGCGGCGCCGCTCTATCTCGCGCAGCGATTCGGCCTGAGCCAGAGCGGCATCGCGCTGTTCGCGCTGGCCGGGGTCGCGGGGGCGATCGCGGCGCCGCTGGCGGGCCGGGTCGCCGACCGT
>LUYR01000166.1 GCA_001603335.1 Rhodospirillales bacterium Alpha_05
GCCTCGTCCGCAGCGCCGGCGGCTTCCTTGACCGCCTCGGCGGCGATCGCGTCGACGCCCTGCACCGCGGCGGTGAACGCGGCGGCGGCATCGGCCTGGGCGGCGAGCGAGGCGGCGTTCTCGCGCACGTAATCGCCGAAGGCGGCGAGGTAGGCATCCGCGTCGGCAATCGCTTGGGTCTTTTGCGCCGGGTCGGCCTGCATCGCGCCGAGCGCCTTGACCATCGCCGCGTGGGCGGTGCGCGCCTTGTCGAGGTAGGACGGGGTGTTGCGCAACATGTAGTCCTTCTCGTGGCGACGCAGCATCAGCATCTCGATCATCACCCGGTCGTCGCCGAGCTTTTCGCTCAAGGCTTCGAGGGCATGGACGCGGCTGCGGAGCGCACCCTGCGCACCCTGGTTCTCGGTCAGGCCCTTCGCGGTTTCGGCGGCGATGACGCGGTCGAACGCGGCTTCGTAGGCGTCGACGTCGGCAACGAGCTTGCTCTGGAAGGCATGGAAGTGCTGTTCGGTGTCGAGCGCCTCAAGGCGGGAGAGCTGCTCGCGCACGTTTTTTGCCGCGGCGCGGGCGGCGGTCGCGTCCTCGGGGCGGTGACGCAGCAGGAACGCCTTGCCGTCGCGTTCGATCTCGAGCGCGGAAATCCGCAAGGCCTGCGCGGTCCGGTCGATCGTGGCGAAGCGGTTGCCGCGCTCCTCGGCGGTGCGGTTGATCGCATTGCTGACGATGAACACACCGCAAATCAACGCGAGAGCCACCACCCCCAACCCCGCCATCGCGCCGATTCGCGCCTTTACCGTCAACTTGCCCACGCGTCCCGCCCCCTGCTCCACCATGCTCATGCTCCCTTGTGCCGCGTTCACGATCATAAATAAGAACGCACAACCTTGGCGAGAGATCAAATAAGACGAGCGACATAAAAAAACCGGCCCCCGTGAAGGGGGGCCGGTCCTGGTGTCGGTTTTCGGTCGGGAAGGAGACCGGGCTTAGAAGCCCATGCCGCCCATGCCGCCCATGCCACCCATGCCACCCATGTCCGGCATCGCCGGGCCATGGCCAGCCTTTTCCGGGGCATCGCCGATCATCGCTTCGGTGGTGATCAACAGGCCCGCGATCGAGGCGGCGTCCTGGAGGGCGTGGCGCACGACCTTGGTGGGGTCGATGATGCCGGCCTTGACCATGTCTTCGTACTTGCCGTCCTGGGCGTTGAAGCCGAAGGTCGGGCTGTCCTGCTCGAGGATCTTGCCCGCGACCACCGCGCCGTCGAAGCCGGCGTTCTCGGCGATCTGACGCACCGGCGCCTGGAGCGCGCGACGGACGATCTCGATGCCGACCTTCTGGTCGCTGTTTTCCGGCGACAGGTTGGCGAGGGCCTTGGTGCCGTTCAGCAGCGCAACGCCGCCGCCCGGAACCACGCCTTCCTCGACCGCCGCACGGGTCGCGTGCAGGGCGTCGTCGACGCGGTCCTTCTTTTCCTTCACTTCGACTTCGGTGGCGCCGCCGACCTTGATCACCGCAACGCCGCCGGCGAGCTTCGCCAGGCGTTCCTGCAGCTTCTCACGGTCGTAATCCGAGGTCGCGCTTTCGATCTGCGAACGGATCTGGTTGCAGCGCGCTTCGATTTCCGGCTTCGCACCGGCGCCGTCGACGAAGGTGGTGTCTTCCTTCGTGATCGTCACCTTCTTCGCGGTGCCGAGCATGTCCAGCGTGACGGTGTCGAGCTTGATGCCGAGTTCTTCGGAGATCACCTGACCGCCGGTGACGGTGGCCATGTCGCCGAGGATCGCCTTGCGACGGTCGCCGAAGCCCGGAGCCTTGATCGCCGCAACCTTGAGGCCGCCGCGCAGCTTGTTGACCACGAGGGTGGCGAGGGCTTCGCCTTCGATGTCTTCAGCGACGATCAGAAGCGGCTTGCCCGACTGCACCACGGCTTCGAGAACCGGCAGCATCGGCTGCAGGTTGGTCAGCTTGGTCTCGTTGATCAGGATGAACGGGTTTTCGAGTTCGACGGTCATCTTCTCGGCGTTGGTGACGAAGTACGGCGAGAGATAGCCGCGGTCGACCTGCATGCCTTCGACGACGTCGAGTTCGGTGTCGAGGCCCTTGGCCTCTTCAACGGTGATCACGCCTTCGTTGCCGACGCGCTCCATCGCCTGGGCGATGATCTTGCCGATTTCGGCTTCGCCGTTGGCGGAGATGGTGCCGACCTGGGCGATCTCGCCGTTGGTCGAGACTTCCTTCGAGGTCGCCTGGATCGCCTTGACGACGGTGTCGACGGCCATGTCGATGCCGCGCTTCAGGTCCATCGGGTTCATGCCCGCGGCAACCGACTTGCAGCCTTCGCGAACGATCGCCTGCGCCAGAACGGTGGCGGTGGTGGTGCCGTCGCCGGCCATGTCGTTGGTCTTGGAAGCGACTTCCTTGACCATCTGCGCGCCCATGTTCTCGAACTTGTCGGCAAGTTCGATTTCCTTGGCGACGGAGACGCCGTCCTTGGTGATGCGCGGCGCGCCGAACGACTTGTCGAGAACCACGTTACGACCCTTCGGGCCGAGGGTCACCTTGACCGCGTCGGCGAGGATGTCGACGCCGCGCAGCATGCGCGCGCGGGCGTCCGTGGAGAATTTGACTTCTTTGGCAGCCATAGTGAGCTTCCTTTTAACTTTAGTCGGTGAACGGATGTCGGTTCGTGGAAACCCTGGCTATCAGCCCAGGATGCCCAGGATGTCCGATTCCTTCATGATCAGGACGTCTTCGTCGTCGATCTTGACTTCGGTGCCGGACCACTTGCCGAACAGAACGGCGTCGCCAACCTTGACGTCGAGCGGCGTGACCTTGCCGTCTTCGCTGCGGATGCCGGTGCCCACCGCCAGGATCTTGCCCTGCATCGGCTTTTCCTTGGCGCTGTCGGGAATGATGATACCGCCCGCGGTCTTGGTTTCGACCTCGACGCGCTTGACCAGAACACGGTCATGCAACGGCCTGAATTTCATAGTGCCCTCCAGGTTTTTTGACTACGAGAGACCCCGCCCATGACGGCGCAGGGGTGCCGAGACAGTGATTTGGCACTCTCCCGTCTTGAGTGCTAACGAGGTAAGCCGAGGGGGGATTCGAGTCAAGCCCGTTTAGGAGCGAATTTCCGCTTCGTCGTCGACGAAGTCACGCGCGCGGCGGGTCCGCCGCAGCAGGAAAATTCCGAGCGCCGCCGAAGCGACGAACAATACCGCGCCCAAGCCGATGCGGAAGGTCGGGTCGATCTGCACGCCCGAGCCGATCAGGACGAAGACGATGGTTTGGGGCAGGTAGCCCGCCGCCGAGCCGAGCACGAACGGCACCACCGCAACCTTGGAGACCCCGGCGACGAGGTTGGTGACGACGTTGCTGCCCACCGGCAGGAAGCGGATCAGCAGGGTGGTGAGGAACGGGCTTCCGGCGAGGAAGGCGTCGAAGCGCGCGATGCGCTTGCCGAAGTGGCGCTGCACCAGCGACCGCCCGAGAATCCGCGCGTAGGCGAAGGCCGTCACGCAGCCGAGCGTCGCCCCCGCGAGGGCGAGCACCGTGCCCTCGACGAAGCCGAAGGCGTAGCCGCCCAAAAACGCCACCGCCTGACGCGGAAAGCCGACGGCGGTGACCAGGCCGCCCATCGCGACGAAGATCAGCTCGCCCGAAACCCCCTTGCCCTTGACCTCGGTATCGACCCAGTTGGTGTCGAACATGTCGGAGAGGCCCATCGCCTTCAAGGCGTAGCCAATGCCGACCAGCGACACGATCATCACCAGGCCTTTAAGGTAGGGCTTGAGGGCGTGGACGCGGCTTTCAGGCATCGCCGGAGTCGATCTCCGGCACCGAGGACCGGCGGATCAGCCACATCACCCCGAGGAGATCGGAAATCCCCACCAGGGCGCGGTCGATGGTGCCGTACTTCGACACGCCGCGCTCGCGCGAGCGGTGGTTGACCGGCACCGACACCACCGACCCGCCGTTGCGCAAATAGAGCGCGGGCAGATAGCGGTGCATGTGGTTGAAGCGCGGCAGGTCGAGGAACCCGGCGCGCGAGAAGACCTTCAGGCCGCAGCCGGTGTCCGGGGTGTCGTCGTTGAGGAGCGCGCGGCGCAGGCCGTTGGCGAAGCGCGAGGTGTAGCGCTTGACCGCGCTGTCGCGGCGCTTGTGGCGGAAACCCGCGACGATGAACAGGTCGGGATCGGCGGCGGTGCGCAGGCGCTCCAGCAGCGCCGGAATGTCGGCCGGGTCGTTCTGGCCGTCGCCGTCCAGCGTCGCGATGAAGCGGGCGCGCGCCGCCTTCACGCCGCTCGCCACCGCCTGACTCTGGCCGCAGCTTTCGCGATGCCTGAGGCTGCGCACCCGCGGGAATTTCTGCTTCGCCTCGGCGAGCTTCTGCGGCGTGCGGTCGTCCGAACCGTCGTCGACGTAGACCACCTCGAAATCGACGACGCCATCCAGCGCCGCGTGGATTTCCTCGATCAAACTCAGGATGTTGTCCTGCTCGTTCTTGACCGGGACCACCACCGCGAGTTCCGGCACCGTCTGCTCTGTTTGCATCTTTTCCGCCGTCCGGCTTCGACCAACGCTTTCGCGCGCCTTGTTAACATGCGCGTCCTGGCTTCACAACGTCTTCGTCGGCTGCGCGTTGCCGAGGTAGGCGCGCCGCACGTCCGCATCCGTCCGCACCGCCTCGGGCGTGCCGTCGGCGATCATCCGGCCCCGGTCGAGCACCAGAACGCGCGCGGCGAAGCCGAACACCGTCGCCATGTCGTGCTCGGTGAACAGCACCGTCGTGCCCCGCTCCGCCGAGCGCCGCCGCACCAGTTCCATGAACGCGACGCGTTCGCCCGGCGCCATTCCGGCGGTGGGCTCGTCCATCAGCAGCAAGGCCGGGTCGCGCGCCAGCGCCATCGCGAGTTCGAGGCGCTTCGCGTCGCCGTAGGAGAGCGCCGCGGTCGGCGCGTCGGCCAATGCCGCAAGGCCGACCTCGTC
>LUYR01000167.1 GCA_001603335.1 Rhodospirillales bacterium Alpha_05
GTGCGGGCGAAGTCGGTGGGCACGAACAACCCCGCGAGCCGTGTCGCGACGGTGGCGAGCGCCATTGCGGCGATCGCAAGGAGGGCGTCAGGCGAGAGGCTCATGCCGCGTCCTCCCGATGCACCGCCGCTGCGGCGCAGATTCCCGCGAGGGTCCCGGCGATGATCGAGGCCGGACCGGGCCAGACGGCGTGCACGAGCGTCGCCGCCGCCGCGCTCGCGATCAATGTTGCGACGAAGCCCGACTGCTTGCGGAACCCCAAAATCAGGAACACGAAGATCGCGACGAAGGCGAAGTCGAAGCCGTAGGCGCGCGGGTCGCGGAGCAGCGCGCCCAGCAGCGTGCCCGCCGCGCAGCTCAAGATCCAGGTGAGGTAGAACGGCAGCGCGAGGCCGAAGAAGAACGCCGGGGTAAGCGGCTGGCGCGCCGCGCGGGCCTCCGAAAACGCCCAGATCTCGTCCGCCAGCAGCGGCAGGGCGAGGAGCCGCTGGAGCGCCGAGAACCGCTCCATCCGCCGTAGCACCGACGCGCTCATGAACACGTGCCGCAGGTTCACCACCAGCACCAGCAGCCCGAGCGCCAGCCACGGCGCGGGGTGGCTCCAGGTGTCCAGCGCAGCGAACTGGGCGCTGCCCGCGAACACCCAGGCCGACATCAGTGCGATCTCGGCGGTGGAGACGCCCTTTTCGGTGGAGAGGGCGCCGAGCAGCAGCGCGAACGGGATTACGCCCAGGGTCGGGGCGAGGGCGGTGAGGACACCGGCGCGGAATTCGACGCGGGGATCGGTGGGCGGATGCATCGGGTTCGTCCGTATTTTCGGGCCGCCACACTAGCGGATTTTTTCCGCTGCGGAAATCCGCGCGCGCCGATGGTATAGACGATGGGCAGGCAAATTTCTCCGGAGGTTCCGATGCTCACCCTGGTGATTGGCGACAAGAACATCTCGTCGTGGTCGTTGCGCCCGTGGCTGGCGCTCAAGATGACCGGCGAACCGTTCGAGGAACGGATGATCCGGCTGCGCGTGCCGGGCTCGCCCGCCACCAGCGCGGTCTACCGCCCCGGCCTCAAGGACGACCTCAAGGCGGTCAACGCCGCGGGCAAGGTGCCGGTGCTGATCGACGGCGCGGTGAAGGTGTGGGAATCCCTCGCGATCTGCGAATACCTCGCCGAGCGCTTCCCCGAGGCCAACCTCTGGCCGCAGGTCTACGACAAACGGGCGACCGCGCGGGCCATCGCCTCGGAAATGCACGCGGGCTTCGGCGACATGCGCCGCGAGCTGACCATGGACGTGGTCGGGCGGCATCCGGGAATGGCGTTCTCCGAAGGCGCGAAGGCCGACATCGCGCGGGTGATGGAGATCTGGACCGAGTGCCGCGCCGCCAACGCCGAGGCCGGACCGTTCCTCTTCGGCCATTTCACCATCGCCGACGCCTTCTTCGCGCCGGTGGTGACGCGCTTCCAAACCTACGGGGTGGAGCTGCCCGCAGCCGCGCAGGCCTACGCCGACGCGGTGCGCGATCTGGCGCCGATGCGCGAATGGAGCGCCGCGGCGGCGGCCGAAGTCGCCGCCGGGGCAGGGGCTTAAGCTCAGGCGGAGGCCTTGTCGGCTTCGTAGCGCGCCTTGGTCGCTTCGTTCATCGGATAGAGGCCGGGGAGCGGCACGCCCTTCGCCACCTCGTCCATGATCCACGCCTCCATGCGCTCCTGCTCGGGCGCGAGTTCGAGGATGTCGTCGAGCAGCGCGGCGGGGATCACGACCGCGCCGTCGCGGTCGGCGACGATCACGTCGTTGGGGAACACCGCGACGCCGCCGCAGCCCACCGGCTCCTGCCAGCCGACGAAGGTGAGGCCCGCCACCGAAGGCGGCGCGGCGATGCCCTGGCACCACACCGGCAGGCGGCTCTT
>LUYR01000168.1 GCA_001603335.1 Rhodospirillales bacterium Alpha_05
GCGTTGTCGTCGCGGCCGCCGGTCACAAGGGTGAACTTCGGCGGCGGCGGCGGCGCGCTCGGCGTGCCCGCCTCGAGGTCGGCGATCACCGCGCGCAGCGGTTCGGCGAGCGAGTTCTTGATCGCGTCGAGAACCGCCTCGGGCGCGGGCAGGGGCAGCGAAAGGCCGGGCAGAGAGTCCTCGAGGAACGCCCGCAGGCCATCGGCGACATGGCCCGTATGACCTTCAAGATGATCGATGTAGGCGTAGAGGTTGCGGATCATCAGGATCATCGCCTGCAACTTCATTTGAGTATCGAGCGCCTGCATTTCCTCGTCGGTCATCGGTCTAGGGTCCTCGCCTGCGGTTGAAAGACCAGAGTTTACCCCAGGCGGCGCCTTGACCGTCAACCCGCGAGTTGCCGACCCGAGGGCGTGTCCGTGTCGCGGGAGGCGGAAGCCGGGGACATCGGCGAAGCGGTCGATCCGCTCCCGTGATATGGGCGCTCTTGTAAAGGTTGCGGGGAGGCCACAGGTTTACGCGGGTTTGCGCGCGCGCGGATGCAGGATATGATCATAACATCTGATATACGCCGTGCGACCGTTTGGGTCGGGAGAGTTGTCGTTGAATACCGCTTCCAGTTCTGCTGCCGGGATTGCGCCCCCGGCCACCTATGAAGACGCGAAGCGCATGGCGCGGGATCCGGAACGCCGGGTTCGATGCGCGGTGGCGGAGGCCTGCTCGGTCGCGCCCGAAATCCTCTATTACATGGCCGACGACCCCGATCCGGACGTGCGGTGCCGGATCGCCGCCAACCCGACGACCCCGACCCAGGCGGACGGCAAGCTCGCCAACGACGAGGATCCGGGCGTCCGCTCGGCGCTCGCGCGCAAGGTCGCGATGCGCGCCCCCGAGCTCGGGCCGCGGGATTCCCACGTCCATACCGCGCAGACCCTTGCGCTGCTGGAGAAGCTCGCGCGCGACCAACTGCCGGTGGTGCGCCAAGTGGTCGCCGAGGTGCTGAAAAGCGAAAGCCGGATTCCGCCCCACATCGTCCACGCGTTGGCGCGCGATATCGACCTGGTGGTCGCCGCACCGGTGCTCGAGTTCTCGCCGGTTCTGGCCGACGCCGACCTTCTCGACATTCTCGCCAACGCCCCGATCCCGGGCGCGATGCGCGCGGTTTCGCGCCGTCGCGGCATTGGCGCCGAGGTGGTGGAGCTGGTGGCGCGGTGCGACGACACCGATGCGCTGGTCGAGCTCCTCAACAATCCCACCGCGCAGATGCGCGAGGACACCCTCGACTACCTGATCGAACGTGCGCGCGGCCTGCCGCCGTTGCACGAGCCGCTGGTGCGTCGCCCGCAGCTGACGAAGCGTGGCGCCTGCCGCCTCGCCACCTTCGTCGCCGACAGCCTTCTCGACCAGTTGGCGGCGCGCAAGGATTTCGACGCCGAAACCATGGGCGTTCTGCGCCAGGCGGTGCGGGCGCGGTTGGAGAAGGATTATTCGGCGCAGGATTCGGCGCGCGACCTCGAGGCTGTACAGCTCGAACAGGAAGTCGCGACGGCGCGGATTCTCCATGGCAAGAAGCCGATCACCGAAGAGCTGATCCGCCGCTCCCTTGACTACGAGCACTGGGTGTTCGTCAAGGCGTGCCTGATCGTGCGCAGCGGATGCTCGATGGCGGCGGTGCGGCAGATCCTGAAGTCGGAGCGTCCCGACGCGGTGCTCTCGCTGTGCTGGAAGGCGGGGCTGGGCTCGGATACGGCGGTGCTGGTGCAGCGCCATCTCGCCGGGATCTCGACGCCGCTGCGCGCCGACGGCGGCGAAATCACGCCCGCCGAGATGGATCGGATTCTCGCCGCCTTCGAGGACGAGGTTTCCCTCTAGGGGGTGTCGCCAAGCGCGGCGATTTCGTCGGCGAGCGCGTCGACGAGGTCCCAATCGGTGAATTCGACGGTCAGCTTCGGGTCGGTCGGGCCGCCGGTGATTTTCATGATCAGGCGGATCATCATCCGGTCGAACCAGCCGTAGCGTGGGTAGTCCAGCATTCCCGGCACCGCGGTGGCGATGCGCGGCCGCAGGCCCGACGTCTCCACCCATTTGCGCAAGTAGACGCTACCCGCGATGCTGCGCTTCTCCGGTTTGCGCGCGGTGAGGTTGACCGAGATCATCGCCAGCGGCTTGGCCGCGAGGCTGTCGCGGTGCCGTGTGACGAACTCCCGCGCCGGAGGCAGGTGGTGGCCGTAGCGAATTGCGGCGATGACCGCGATCGCCGGAGCGGCGGCGACCTCCTCGGCGTCGGGCTGGCGACGGGCGAGGTCGGTGAGGTCGGCGGCGGCGCCGTGGCT
>LUYR01000169.1 GCA_001603335.1 Rhodospirillales bacterium Alpha_05
ACCGTAGAGGTCGCCGCCCGCGCGCACGGTTTCGTCGTAGTCGGAGCGGTTGTAGCCGCCGCGACCGTAGCCGGAGTGCGGCCGGTCGGCGTATTCCTCCGGCCCGTGCCCGCCGATCGCCTGGCGACCGATGCCGCCGCGGCGATACGCACGGTCGTCGTCGCGGTCGAAGCCACGGTCGCGAGGGTCGTGGTCGCGATCGCGGGTGGATTCGTTGGGGTGACCGGCGGCGCCGTAACGCGCGCGGTCCGGATAGAAGTCGTCGCGGTAGCTACCGCGTTCGTGATCGTGTTCGTCCCTTCGGCGATATCTATCGTCGACCATGGTTTTTCTCCTTGGTTCGATTTGAAGCCGGGAGCGGGTTTCCGATCGATGCTTGGAGGGATCGCGAGCTTGGCTCCCGGGTTGGGTAACGGGAGGTGGGCCCCGGAGTTCCCCGCCTTGGTGACGGGAATCCCGCAGAATTCCGCCATTCCGGCGGATGTCGTCATCGCTCTGGGGCAAGCGCGGGGTTCAGGTTATTGGCGGGCGCGATGGCGTGCGGGCAAAAAGAAAGCGCCCCGCGGTGGGGGCGCCTGACTTGGGGTTCTGGGGGATTCACGACTTGCCGTCGGACTCCGTGTCGCCCCAGATCACGCTCATCGCGAGCCCGCCCGACGCGCCGGAGCTGTATGCCCCGAAACGCAGCGGAAAGGCGTCGCTGCCGTGGGAACTGGTTTCCTGCTTGGGGGCCGAGGCTTCCCGGCGCTGGTGAGCGGAACCGCGTTCATCCCTTCGGCGATCGTCGACCATATCTCGTCTCCTTACATTCACGGCAGGGGTGGGAGCCGACCCCTCGGTGCCATACAGCGATCATCATGCTCCCGCAGACTAAATAGGGGTGCGGGCGTGCGGTTCCTACACCTGCGGGTGAAAAACTGGAAAAATTCTGATAGGCGTTCGCGCGATGGCGGTGAAAGCGTTTTCACAGCCGTCGGGCGAAACGGTCAAGGCCTTAGGAAGCCTAGGATTTCGTCGACGATGTGCTGCTCGCGGGTGAGGACTTCCTCGATGCTCTCGAAATCGCGATTGAAGATCGCGGCGAGGGTGTACCGGTTCGAGCAGTAGAAGTACCCCAAACCGATGATCGAGATGTAGAGCTGCATCGGGTCGACGTTGCGGCGGAACACGCCCTCCGCCTCGCCGCGCTCGAGCAGGCTGGAGATCAGTTCGAGCAGCGGCGAATAGAGCGCGACGACGTTTTTCGAGCCGTGCAGGTTGAGGCCGTGCTGGAGGTTTTCGTCGTTGAGCATGGAGAGGAATTCGGGATGCTCCATGTGGTAGCGGAAATTGAACCGCACCAGGATCTGCATCCCCTCGACCGGCGACAACCGTTGCAGGTCGAGGCGGCGTTCCTCTTCCCGCTTGGCCGCATAGACCCGCTCGAGCGCGGCGAGCCAGAGGGCTTTCTTGTTGCCGAGGTAGGCGTAGAGCATGCGCTTGTTGATGCCCGCGCGCTCGGCGATCGCGTCGACCCGCGCCCCGGCGAAGCCCTGGGCCGCGAATTCGGCGACGGCCGCGTCGATGATCCGCTCGCGCGCCGCGGCCTGGCGGCTTTCCTGTGCGGTGAGTGCGGTGGCGGAGCGGGTTTCTGGCATCATTCGCGGATCGTGGTCCACCCCTCGGGCAAAGGCAAGCGTTTCCGTAACCGGTCCGTTGGCCGCGCCGCATGGCGGATCGGTGCGGCAGGAGGCGGGCGGGCGGCGCGCCGGGTGAACGACCGGTTACGCGCGTCGATCCCCGGTTGATACGCCGTCGCCCGTGGTTACAGGCGCGCCACGGTGAGCGCGCCGTCGACGTTGATCACCGAGCCGGTGGCGTAGACCGCGCGCGGGTCGGCGAGCATCCGCACCGCTGCAGCGACGTCCGCGCCTTCGCCCCAGCGCCCGGCCGGAACCAGCCCGTCGGCGATCAGGGCGTCGTACTTGGC